>NZ_JAYRLZ010000162.1:0-9643 GCF_041904975.1 Chitinimonas sp.
CTACCCTGGTCTCAACCAGGGTAAACCCCGTTTCTTGTCCCGAACCAGCGTAGCGATTTAACATACCGTACTACCTTTGGATGAAACCCAGCAATTAAGTGGCACTGCCGAGTTACCTACAAACGCGGTGGTTCTTTTCAGATCTGCCTCATTAATGGTGAATTGATAAGAATCCGCCGGCCCCATCCCGCCGTTCCCTACTGACTTTGCCGTGATAGTAAATTTTTGCGGATCAGCGGCATCAATTTTACACGTATAAGAAAAATACTTAATTCCCGTAGTGGGAATTACCGAAGCGTCGCAATCAGTATTGACAGCCCCATAATTTCCGCGCCGATCCACATACAATTGCTCCATCTTGATACGGATATCCGACAACTGGGTAAACGCCTCAGTCACTTTGCCACGCAGGACATAAGCGCCGTACTGGTCGAGCGCGATCTTGGCCAAAATGCCGATGACCGCAATCACGATCATCAACTCGATCAGGGTGAAGCCTTTGGTGCGGCGCATGGTGATCTCCGATTTATGCACTGGTCATTATCCACAGCAGGCAGCCTGCGTCCATTTGGTACCGATAAGTGGGGGTATCGGCCGGGACGAACGGCAGGCGGGCCCGCCTCCAACATCATGGTAGAAATTGTCGCCGGTTTAGGTAGCTGGCAACAAGCCGCCTGGACATCTGTACGATTTGAGCGAGCTGCCGGGGCGCCCGTACGGCCCGCCAGCAGCGATTCAGGCGCCGCGATTGCCGCGCTCGACGGTGACGCCGACCCGGCCTACCTCGTGCAGGATGCCAAGCTTGGTGACCGATACCCGTATCCACGGTGTGCCGAAGGCACCCATTACATCCTGGGCGATATGCTCAGCCAAGCGCTCCAGCAGCAAAAAGTGCTGTTCCGCCAGTACGGTGCGCAGGCGATTGACTACTTCGGCGTAATCAATGGTGTCGGTCAATTCGTCAGTCTGGCAGGCGCGGGCGCTGGGTATGCCCAGCTCCAGGTCTACCTCGACCACTTGCGGCGCCACCCGCTCCCAGTCGTATACGCCTATCAGGGTGCGTGCCTTCACGCCGTGCAGATAAATGATGTCCATGTCCAGTTAGCCGGGCGGTCGGGCAATTGCCGGTATCGCCGCAAGCGGCATCGCGCTTAGAATTCGAGGCTGACCATTGTAGTGGAATTCATTGCATGCCGCCCTTTGCCGCTCCGCTGCTGTTTGTTGCTGCTGCCTACCTGATCGGTTCGCTGTCGTTTGCGGTAATAGTCAGCCGCTTGTTAAGCATGGCCGACCCACGCAGCTATGGTTCGGGCAACCCTGGCGCCACCAATGTGTTGCGCTCCGGCCGCAAACTGGCGGCCTTGCTGACCTTAAGCGGCGATAGTCTCAAAGCAGTACTGGCGATCGCTGCGGCGCGCCAGGCCGGGTTGCCTGACGCCTGGTTGGCAGCAGTAGCGGTAGCAGTTACGGTCGGCCATATGTGGCCGGTGTTTTTTCGCTTTCACGGTGGCAAAGGGGTTGCGACGGCGGCCGGCGTGCTGCTCACCCTTGATTGGCGCCTGGGCCTGGGTACCCTGCTGGTCTGGTTGCTGATCGCCGCAAGCAGTCGCATATCATCGTTGGCCGCGCTGGTCGCCGCGCTTGCCGCGCCCTTGGCTTGCGCCACGCTGCTGCCGGGTCAGCCGGCGATTCTGGTTGCAGTACTTATAATCGCCGCTCTGCTGATTCAGCGGCACAAGCAAAATCTGCTTAACCTCATTCATGGCCGCGAGAGCCGCATCGGCGACAAGGCCAAGTCCTAGACTTGAATACGGCCTGCCTGCCATAGGCCCGAAACTCAATCGCGAAACAAATGGGTAAAGGCCCGGCTAACCAGCAGTTTTTCGGTCGAACCCTTGAGCAATACCTGCATGCGTTCCGCATCAATGCGCTCTGCCGCCGCGATGGCATGCACATTGACCAAGGTGCCACGGTGAATTTGCCAGAACACCTCAGGGTCCAGCCCGACCAGTAAGTCTTTCAAGGGAGTGCGCACCAGCGCTTCGGAGTCGGCCAGCACAACCCGGGTGTACTTGGTGTCGGACTGGAAAAACAGTACCTCATCCACATCGATCAATCTGATCTGCTTGCCCACTGTTGCCTTGATCCATTTCATGCGTGGCGGTTTCGCCTGCGGCACTGCTGCCTGCAGCTTGCCGAGGATGGCGGTCAGATCGAGCGGTGGCGCGGCAAGCCGGGCCACAATGCGCTCAATCGCTTTCTCCAGCCGCTCCGCTTGCAGCGGCTTGAGCAGATAGTCCACCGCACCGGCCTCGAATGCTTCAACAGCGTATTGATCGTAGGCGGTGACAAACACCACATGGGCTCGACCGGCGATGCGGGCGGCCACATCCAGACCGGACAGGCCAGGCATACGGATATCGAGAAACACCACCTGTGGTTCATGCTCAAGAAAACCATCCCAGGCATCGTTCCCGTTCTCGGCCACCACTACCACCCGGGCTTGCGGCCAGGCTTTGGCTAACTGGGCCAATAGCCGCTCGCGCATCAACGGCTCGTCCTCTGCAATCAAGATGGAGCAATTCATTCGACCTCCGTGCCTGGCATAGGGAAAAGTGGCAAGGACACGCTGGCCACGGTGCCGCCGGTGGGCTGCTGCGACAGGCTTAGGCTAGCTGCCCCGGCAAATGCCAGCTGCAGGCGCTCGCGCACATTGGCAAGACCAATGCCACTATGCCAGTCATCCGCCAAGCCCACGCCGCTATCGGCCACCTGCAGCAATAGGCACATCTCATCCTGTTTTGCCGAAACCACCATCTCGCCACCGCGAATGGCAGGCTCGATGCCATGCTTGATCGCATTTTCTACCAAGGTCAGTAACACCATGGATGGGACCAGATTGCCAGCCAGCTGCGCCGGCAGGTGCAATTCATAACGCAGCCGCGCCCCCAGGCGCACCTGCATCACTTTGAGATAAGCGTCCACGAGGCGAAAGTCCTCGGCCAGCGTCACCTGTTCGGCGCGCATCTGCGCCAGGCTTGCGCGCAGAAACTGGATCAAATCGCCCGTCAATGCCGCCGCGCGCGGTGCGCCATCCTCGGCCAAGTGCTGCACTGCCCCCAGCGTGTTGAACAAGAAATGCGGTTCGATCTGTGCTTGCAACAGCCTGAGTTGCGACTCGCTAAGCTGGCGCGCCAGCCGTTCGCGCTCGGCCTGTGCTTGCAAGCTGTCATTCAAAGCCGCCAGCTCGCGGTTACGCAGGGTTGAAATCATCGCGAGCAGCGCAGCATAGGCCGAGCCAAATACCACACCGATCGGCAAGACTTGTTGCAGCAGATGCCGGCCCAGTTCGAACAGGCTGCTACCGCCGCGCAAACCGGCGGCAGTAGAGCCTGCCGCCACGCCCAACAAGGCCAGTAGCGCCAATAGTGCGCTGACGCGCAGTTGGTTGGCAGCATGGCGCTGGTGAAAGACCCAGGCGGAAAAGGTCGCCAGCGCAACCGATATCAGGATCACATTGCCCAGCAACAAGGCACCGAGCCAGCTGAATGCGGCAGGCTTGAGCAAATGCAGGAGCAAGCCGAGCATGGAACCGGCAATCAGCAATCTGAACAGCAACACAAGGCCAGACCAGCCCTGGTGTCGGCGCAGCAAGCTGGCTATCTGTTGGCGCTCGATCAGGCTCAAGCTGGCGAACGCCGGCACGATGGCGCGCGCCAGCCAACCCGATTCCGTCGACTCTGCTTCGCCTTCCAGCCGCCCGATCAGCTCGCCAAGCCTGCGCTGGACTGCAACCACCACCCTGTGCAACATGCATGAATCCAAGTGAAGTTATTGGCAAGGCAAGTTCACCACGCCCTTGCATCGTGGCGGCGCCATTCACCGTCATCGCAACGGCAGCAATAAGCGCTTGCCTGCTCTCATTTCGATCATGCCGTATTGCGCGGCAAGGGGCCAGCTTGCTACCTGCGCGCCGGCGTCAATGCGCAGGGCAGCACATGGTAGCGGGCGGGAAAAGTGCACAGGCACTTACCATACTCGCCAGTCTGGCTTACGATGTCGGCCTTTATGGCCTGATGACCGTGTGGTTACATGACCTTTTCGCCGCCCGCCCTGCACGACACGCCCGCTTCGTGGTCAACACTTCGCGATAGCACGCGCGCCGCCCTGCGTGAGCAGCAATTCGAGCTACTCGAAAGTTTGCTGCGCCGACAGGCAGACAGGCTGGGCGAGGAACACGCGGCGGACTACCTGCAATTGGCCAGCCTTGAACAGTTGTTTGACCCGCAGTTACAGCAAGGCAAGGCAGAACGCCACGCCCGTTTGTATGCCTGGGTCCAGGCTATGCCGGACAGCTGCCATGCGCATCGGGCTCTGGGTAACCTTTGGCGCGAGGTTGCCTCGGCCATCAGCGTGTCGGCTGCCATGTCTGCAGACGCCGAGCGCTGGAGCGGTGCGCGCGAGGCCGAAGAAAAAGCCATGGCCTACTATCTGCGTGCGCTGGAACTGGACCCAAGACCCGCCCTGGCCATGCCGGAACTGACCCTGACCCGCCAAGCCATGCCAGATCAGGCTATCGAGCCGATCGACCAGGCCGACGACGGCGCCCATTACCAGCGCAAGCTTGATGAGGCCCATGCCGCCGCCGAGGTGGCCATGCAGCTGTACCAGACCGCCAGCCCGTTCTCTGCAGCCGAACAAAACCTGCTATTCGAATTGGCGCGCGACATATTGCATGACGACGCGACCGATCCACGCCTGTTGCTGCCGCTATTGCTGGCCGATGGCGAGCACGGCGAAGTGCGCTCATTGCTGTTTTCGCTGGTCGCGCATCAACATGGCTTGTGGGGCTGCCAGGGCGGCCCCAAGGTCGGTCTGTTCGAGCGCATCCTGGTAATGGTATGTGCCGCGCCCGACAAAGCCGCCGATATCGAGCGCTTTGTCCTGCAGCTCTGGCAGGCCGGGCTGCGCGATGCGGCGCTGTGGCTGGCACAGGAGTTTGCCGCGCACAATATCGCCGATGTGCAGGATGTGCTGGCCGATCTGTATCAAGGTCGTTACAGCCCGGCCGACGATGCGCTGATCGATCCGGAGCAGTCTCTGATGTGGCGGCAGCGCGCACTCGCCAATGGACTGGCGCGCGCACGCATGAAGCTGGTGCATCAGTATCATCTGGCAAATGGCTATGTGATCGAGGATCGCGTCCTGCTGGGCCAAGCCCGCGCCCTGCTGCAGCAATCCATTGCCGAGGATGACGAAGACGCGGTATTGCAACTGTTCCTGCTGATGATGGAAAACGGCAGCCCCACCGAAGCGCTATGGGCCCATGATGCGCTGGCGCCCAGCCTCCTGGAGTCACAAGAACCGATAGCCCGGCTGCATGTCGCCACCTATCTGGCAGATTTCTACAGCCGCGACGATGGCCCTTACTACCACCCACGCCTCGCCCATGCCTGGGCAAGACAGGCACTGAGAATCGAAGCAGACGGCTTTTTCAGCAATTATCTGCATGGCGTACTCAAGCGCACGCGCGGCGTCGGCTTGCGCAACTGGCTGCGCCGCCAGTTTGGGCTGGGTAACCGGCGACTACGCGCCGACCTGGCCAAGGGCTGCATCTACGCACCTGCCGGATTTTCCCGCTAGGCATCCCTGCCAGCACGCGCCACTCCGTATGGCAGGCTGCCTTTGCCTTGTCTCCACTAGCTGATCTATATACCGGTAACGCTTGCACGCTCCACCTCGGCACGTGTCGCGAGTAAGGGCGGCGCACATCAAGACGGTTTGCCGTCCGCGTCAGCTTTACACGGTATTAAGCCGGCATATCGGACAACTGATAGTAGAATCGCCGGTTTTTTCGCCGCCATGCCATCGGCATGGCCATCAGCACAAGGAAGGAATCGAGCATGCGCAAGCGCCTGCCTGCCGGTCTGTTACTCACCGCCGCCCTGCTGGCCCATGCCAGTGAAAACTACGATCTGCGCTATGCGCCGGGTATTGGCGGCGCCGATATGTCGGCGCCGTTCGAAGGTGGCTGGGTAATCCAGGCGCCGGCCTACCGCTATCACGGCACCATCGACCATCAAGCGCGCCAGATTCAGGATTTGAGCAGCCGTGGTCTGCCGGCCGGTGTCAATGCCGATATCCGCAGCGATAGCCGCATCACCATCGATGTCGCCGGCGTTCTGGGACGGGTCAGTTATATGAGCAACCACAAGGTTCTCGGCGCGCAACTGGGCGTTACTGCGCTATTGCCGGTACTCAGCAAGAAAACCGCTGTAAAGGTACTGGGAGTGAATAGCAGTATCAATGCGCCCGGACTCGACAGCTTGAACCAGGCGATCCGCGCTGGCGCTACCGTGTCGGCCAATCGCATTGCGGCGGCCAATTCCAATAGCCGCTTTGGCTTGGGCGATCTGGAAATCGCTCCCATGCTGCGTTGGGCCAGTGATAACAGCCAATGGCTGCTGGTACCGGCCATCATCCTGCCTACCGGCAGCTACGACGCCGACAAGGCTGCCAATCCTGGCAGTGGCAAGTTCTATACCTTCCGGCCACTGGTTCAATACAGCTATATCGGCGAGGGCTGGGACTTGGGTATACGCGGCTCATTGGCCATCAATTCCGAGAACAAGGACACGCATTTTCGTACCGGCAACTACCTGAATGCCGATTTCGCCCTGATGAAGTCGGTCAGCGATGCCTGGCGACTCGGCGTGGCCGGCTATCTGGTGGCGCAAACCACCGCCGACAGCCGCAGCCAGACATCGACTGACGAAGCCTTGCTGGCCCGCCAGGCGTTGACACTGGGCAGCAAGGGCCATGTTTACGGCCTGGGCCTGCAGTTTGCCTATCTGCAAGGCGGTGGCGACTACCTGATCGACGGCCGTATCGTGCGTGAATTCGGCGCCGAAGACCGTCCGCAAGGCACCACTGTCTTGCTCAATGCGTCGCTGCCGTTCTGAACGACCAAACCCGAGGTGTCGATATGAATATGATCAAGCTGTTTGCCAGCCTGCTGCTTGCCAGCCTGGTGGCCCTGCCGGTGCAAGCCGCCATTCAGATTGAAGGGGTCAGCTTCGAAGAGAGCCTTGACCTTGAAGGCAGCAAGTTGCAACTCAATGGCGTGGGCTGGCGCAAGCGCGGCTACAACAAAGTGGATGCCACGGGCCTGTATCTTCCACAAAAGGCCAGCACCCTCGATGAAGTGGAAAAGATGGCTGGGCCCAAGCGTATCCAGCTCATCATGCTGCAGGAAATCACCGGCTCGACTGCGTCGCGTTATTTCCTGTCGGACTTCGAAGTGGCCGCCAGCCAGGATGAATTTCACCAGCTGATCACCGAAACCTTCCAGATGGGCGCCATTTATAACTCGCTGTCCAAGCTGAAGAAGGGCGACGTCGTCAATATCGACATCATCCCGGGAAAAGGGCTGACCGCATCCATCAATGGCACACCCTTGCTGGTACCGGATACCAAGGCAAGGTATATCAATAGCGAGCTGATGGGGCGGATTTTCCTGCGCATGTATGTCGGCGGCCGCACCCCGACCGAATTGCGCCAGAATCTGCTCGGGCAATCGAAGAGCATGCGCGAGGCACGCTGACGCTCGCGGCGAATCAGCCGCTGGCAAATAAAAAGCGCCCCGACCGATACTGGCCGGGGCGCTTTGCATTGCATCAAGGCATTGCCGTGCTGCTGGCTTACCAGCTCAGCTTCAGGGTGTACTTGCCATTGGTGCTGCCGGTACCGCCGCTGTAACGCGACACCGCGACATAACGGGTATAGGTGCTGCTGCCGGTATTGGTGACCGATACCGAATCAACCTTGCCGGTACCATTGGTGCTGCTACCGATCTCCGATTGCACCGAGTTATACACATACACGTCGTAGTCCGAGCTGCTGTTCGGCGTAAGGGTAACCGACAGCGTCGCCCCTGCCGGGAGCTGCAGGCTGTAGTAGTCAACGTCAGTGCTAGAGCCGATGGTGCCATTGATGGTGGCTGCCTTAGCAATGACTTGAGACGACGAGAAACTGTCATTCGGCTCGACTTCAGCAATGGCCTTATCGCCACCAGGTGGCACATCGCCCTTCGCAGCCTTTACTGCAGCAAAGGCATCCAGCATGCCGGCGCCACAACCCGAACACGATGCCACAAATGGACGGGCCGAAGACTTCAACAGGCTGGCCACTTGGTCAGGCGTCAACGACGGTTTTGCAGCGATCATCAGGGCAGCAACCCCTGCTACGTGGGGCGTGGCCATCGAGGTGCCTTGATAGTAGGCATAGCTATCCGCACCAGGGGTGGTCTTGCCGGCATTCAAAGTAGAGAGGATGCCATTGGTATCGGTCGCACTATGCATCGAACCGCCTGGGCCTGCGAGAGCGACGATGCTGCCGTAGTTCGAGTAATAGGCGCGACCACCATCCGGGCCGTAAGCCGCAACCGTTACCACTCCCGAGCAATTTGCCGGATTAGAGGTGCTGGCATCGCTCGATTCGTTGCCTGCCGCCACTACCACCACTGTGCCATTCGCGCGAGCGGTATTGATGGCTGCCTGGGTAGTGTTGTCACACGCCCCTTCGCCACCCAGCGACATATTGATCACGCGCGCCGGCGTGGTATTGGCAGGCACACCTGCCACCGTACCGCCCGACGCCCAGATCATCGCATCGGCAATATCCGAGGTGTAGCCGCCGCAATGACCCAGCACACGTACCGGCAGGATTTTCGCGTTGTAAGCAATACCGGCAACACCCTTGGCGTTGTTGGTCAGTGCGGCGATGGTGCCGGCCACATGGGTGCCATGCCAGCTGGAGTCGGACGCCTCCGAGCCAGGGCCGGACTGCGCACACTCTTTGACGCCTTGCCAGTCGCCAGCATCAAGTGCATTGGCCTGGCGGCCTCCCGTCTTGCGGCTCACTGTGGCGTCGGAAATCATGTCGTAGCCGCCGCCCGCCACGATATTGGCGGCCAGATCGGCGTGTGGACGGTAGCCGGTATCAAGCACGGCGACGGTGACACCGCTACCGGTCGACAAGTCCCAAGCGGCTGGGGCATTGATGCCGGCGACACCGTTTTGCAGGTCCCATTGCGACGACCAGCTGCTGTCATTCGGCGCTGCCGCCATCGGGTGCATCATCCGGTCCGGTTCGGCGAACTCCACATTCGGGTCGCCATTGGCGATCTGAGCTGCAATGGCACGCACGGTTTCGACCGATTGACGCTTGTCCAGCTTGATCACCTGGGCGCCGGACGAATTGGTGCGCTTGACCACGGCATTGAGGCCGAAGCGGCTGATTACGCTTTGCACTTGGGCCAAGCGCTGGGCTTGTACCGTGGCAACAGCAGTCGCCGCACTGGCACCCTGCATCTGTGCGGCAGTAACACCGCTATTGCGATACTTCACGATCATCTGGTCGGTATCGAAAGACTTGGCTACACCGGGCTGGGCAGCGAGACTGCCTGCTGCAGCCAGAACCAGACCCAGCAAGGCCGCAGCGCGGCCGGCAACGGGCCGATTGAAACGACGATTCATTGCTACTTCTCCTTTGTACTGCTGCATCGCGACAGGGCTCCTCTATCGCTGGGACAAACCGCTGCCAAGGTCCACCACACGGGGAACCAGGTCAGAGAGCCAGGCTT
>NZ_JAYRLZ010000163.1:0-9614 GCF_041904975.1 Chitinimonas sp.
AGCGCATCACCCAGATCATGCATATCGATAAAGCGGTTCACATGCGGCCTGTCATCGGCCGCTGCAAAGGCCTGGCGCAGCTCCAACAGCGTATCGGGCCCGAAGGTACTGAACATCAGCAAGCCCTCAGGCGCGAGCACACGGTGAAACTCGGCAAATGCGCGGTCTGGTTCATTCAGCCATTGAATGGCGAGGTTGGAGCAAATCAGCTCCACCGAGGCGTCGGCCAGCGGGATCGCCTCGACATCGGCGCATAGCTGCCAGTTGGCCTTGCCCATCAAGCGGCGCAGCAAGCCTTGCTTGCCGGCTGCCAGCTGCAGCATCGACAGCGCCAAATCCAGCTCGATCAGCCGCGCATCGGGATAGCGCGCCTGCAGGCGCTTGGACACTTCGCCAGTGCCGCTGCCAGCATCAAGCACCCGCCTTGGCTGCAGCTTGACCAGATCCAGCCGCTCCAGCATGCGCCCTGCCACCTCGCGCTGCAAAACAGCTGCCGCGTCGTAAGTCTTGGCGGCCTGATCAAACGAGCGGCGCACCTGTGCCTTGTCGGTGTAAAACGCGTCACTCATCGCATCACACCGTCAGGCGCGACTTGGCAAAGCGAAGTTGCACAAAACGGATCACCAGTGGCGAGGCCGACAAGGCAATCAAGGCCAGAATCATGATCGACAGATTGCGCTTGACGAATTCGACATTGCCAAACCAATAACCCAGGCTGACCAGACTACCCACCCAACCCCGGGTGCCGGTGACGCTGAAGAACACGAAACGTCCGTAAGGCATGGCAGCCATGCCGGCCACGAACGGCGCGAAGGTGCGCACCATGGGCAGGAAGCGCGCCATCGCCACCGTTTTGCCGCCATGACGGTCAAAAAATGCATGGGTCTGGTCCAGCCGCTCGCGCTTGAAGATGCGGGAATGCGGATTGGCAAACAGCCGCTTGCCCGCCAACCGGCCCACCCAGTAATTGCACGAGTCGCCCAGCACCGCCGCAGTAAACAGGCTGGCTGCCAGCAGATAAGGGTCCATTCCGCCAGTAGCGGCAACGGCACCCGCCACGAACAACAGCGAGTCTCCCGGCAGGAAAGGCATCACCACCAGGCCGGTCTCGCAAAAGATCACGGTAAACAGAATGGCATACACCCACACGCCATACTGACTGACCAAGAGCGCCAGATACTGGTCCAGGTGCAGGAAAATATCGATCAGACTGAAATCCAAGGGACACACCTTGCGTAAGCAGAAAAAGAACAGCCCAGCCAGATTGGCTGGGCTGACTGCCGGCGGACTTACACCACCGCTTCGTCTTTGACCTTGACCGGCTTGATCATATTCTCGCGGCTAACGCCAAACAGCAGCAGCAGCGGCGAAGCGACCAGCACCGAGGAATAGATGCCGAACACGATGCCGATGGTCAGCGCCATCGCGAAGTAATGCAGGCTGGGACCGCCGAAAAACAGCATCGACAGCACCATCATTTCGGTAGAACCGTGGGTGATGATGGTACGGCTCATGGTGGAAGTAATCGCGTTGTCGATGATTTCCGGCACGCTGCGGCCGCGCATTCCGCCCTTGCGGAAGTTTTCGCGGATCCGGTCGAACACCACCACCGATTCATTGACCGAGTAGCCCAGCACGGCCAGCACCGCCGCCAGCACGGTCAGCGAAAATTCCCAGTGAAAGAAGGCGAAGAAGCCAAGAATGATCACCACGTCATGCATATTGGCGATCACCGCCGACAGCGCGAAGCGCCACTCGAAGCGGATGGCCAGGTAGATGACGATGCCCAGCACCACGATCAGCAGCGCAGTCAGGCCATGAGTAAGCAGCTCGTCGCCAACCGAAGGGCCAACGAATTCCACACTACGGCGCTGCACCTGGGCGTCGGTTTTTTTCAGCTCAGCCATGACCTGGTCGGACAGCTGCGCACTATTGCTGCCCTTTACATTGGGCAGACGGATCAGCACATCGCGAGTGGAACCCAGCGGCAGAACCTGGACTTCCTTGTGCTGACCACCGAGGTTCAGCGATTCGACTTGCTGCCGA
The DNA here is from genome assembly GCF_041904975.1 of Chitinimonas sp. Classification (NCBI taxonomy): domain Bacteria; kingdom Pseudomonadati; phylum Pseudomonadota; class Betaproteobacteria; order Neisseriales; family Chitinibacteraceae; genus Chitinimonas; species Chitinimonas sp. The sequence continues at coordinate 2,047 of NZ_JAYRLZ010000163.1, forward strand.
ACCTTGTCCAGATCGACCGACTGGCTGTAGCGCACTTCCAGCACGGTGCCGCCGGTAAATTCGATGCTGAGGTTGAGGCCGCGCGTCAGCAGGAAGAACACTGCCAGCAGGAAGGTGACCAGCGAAATCGCCGTGGTCAGCTTCCCGTAGCTCATGAACGGGATGTCTTTTTTGAGATGGAAGAATTCGATCATGGTTGGCTCCTTATACGGCCAGCGACTTCACCTTGCGGCGATAGCCATAAATCAGGTTGACCACGCCACGCGACACGAACACCGACGAGAACATGGAGGTGACGATACCGAGGCAATGCACCCAGGCAAAACCGCGAATGGCGCCGGAACCGAAGATCAGCAGGGCAAGGCCGGCGATCAGGGTGGTGATGTTCGAATCCAGAATGGTGGCCCAGGCGTGCTCATAACCGGCCTTGATTGCCGACTGTGGTGGCATGCCGGCGCGCACTTCCTCGCGGATCCGTTCATTGATCAGCACATTGGAGTCGATCGCCATACCCAGGGTCAGTGCGATAGCCGCGATGCCGGGCAGGGTCATGGTGACGCCAAGCTTGGACAGGCAGGCAATCAGGAACAGCAGATTGGCTGCCAGTGCCACGGCAGCGGTCACGCCGAATACACGGTAATAGATCACCATAAAGATTGTAATGGCGGCAAAACCATACAGGGTGGAATCAAAACCCTTCTTGATGTTTTCCGCACCCAGGCTTGGACCGACCACCCGCTCTTCGGCAAACGTCATCGGTGCCGCCAAGGCGCCGGAGCGGATCAGGATGGAGATATCGTTGGCCTCTTCCACCGTCATGCCACCGCCTTCGATGACGAACTGGGCACCCAATTCGCCATTGATGCGTGGCGCGGTCAATACCTGACCCTTGCCGTTTTCCTTCAGCACGATTGCCATCGGCTTGCCGACGTTTTCGCGGGTCAGCTGGCGGAAGATGCCGGCGCCGGCCGAATCAAGCGACATGCTGATCACCGGACTGCCTTGCTGGTCAAAGCTGGGCTGGGCGCGGTTGATGTTCTCACCGGTCAGCTCCACTTCCTTTTTCACCAGGATCTTCTGGCCACCGCTGCCACGCGCGGTGGACATTTCCATCAATTCATAACCGGCCGGCACTTCGCCATTGATGGCGGCCGAAATATGGGCCGGATCATGGTCGGCCATACGGATTTCCAGCGTCGCCACCCGGCCGATGATGTTCTTGGCGCGGGTCGAGTCGTCCATGCCCGGCAACTCCACCACGATGCGGTTGGCGCCTTGTTGCTGGATCAGGGGCTCGGCCACGCCGAGCTCGTTCACCCGGTTCTGCAGGGAGCTGACGTTCTGCGCCACGGCATCGGCCTGCAGCTTTTGCAGCTCGGCCGCGCTGAAACTCAGTTGCAGGGTGGACTCGCCGCGCAGGGTGATCTGCATATTCGGCAGGCTCTTTTCCAGCACCTTGCGGGCGGCGGCTACGGTTTCGGCATCGCGCAGCTGCACGTCCACCGATTGCGCCATCGGCTTGATGCTGCCATAGCGCACTTTTTCTTCACGCAGGCTGCGACGTACTTCGCTGGCCACCCGTTCCAGATTCTTCTGCAGGGCGCCGGCCATATCGACTTCCATCAGGAAGTGCACGCCACCGCGCAAATCGAGACCGCGTGCCATCGGATGCGCGCCCACCGAGGCGAACCACGGCGGGGTATTGGAGATGGTATTGAGCGCCACCACGAATTCATCGCCCAGCGCATGCTGAACCAGCTCGCGCGCCTTGGTCTGCGATTCCACATCCTGCAGCTTGGCCAGCACGCTCTTGCCATCGAACTTGACGCCGGTGGTGACCAGCTTGGCGTCGGCCAGGGTCTTTTGCACCAGGCCCAGCGTGTCATTGCTGACCGGATTGCCAGAGTGCACAGCCGAAATCTGGATAGCCGGGCTTTCACCGTACAGATTGGGGACCGAATAGATAAAACCGGCGATCACGGCAAGGATGATCAGCAGGTATTTCCAGAGTGGGTAACGATTCATGGCGGGATGTACCAGAGCGGCCGAAGCCTGAGGGAAAACGGGTAGCCCAGTGGCTACCCGTGTCATTCGTTAACGCTGCGCCTTGATGGTGCCTTTTTCCAGCTTGGCCGCCACGGCGGCACGCTGCAGGACGATCTCGACGCCATCGGCGATTTCGATGGTCAGGTATTGCTCGCCAGCCTTGGTCACCCGGCCGAGCACGCCGCCATTGCTGATCACTTCATCACCCTTGGTAATGGCATCGAGCATGGCTTTCTGTTCTTTCATGCGCTTTTGCTGCGGGCGAATCATCAGGAAATAGAACAGGACAAAGATGACCACCATCGGCAGGAAGGACATCAGGTCGAAACCGGCCGGCTGAGCGGGTGCGGCTGCCGCGTAAGCGGGGGAGATCAGCATGGAGTAAATCCTGGCGAAGATTGAAAAAAACGGGGCATTCTATCTGTCAACCGGGGCAAAATCCACCGCGACCCGGTTTAATTGCCTGCCCTGGCCCAAGCATGCTTGGGCAGGGCAGCAGCAAGCTGATGCGTCCCCGACAAATGGGGGCCGTCACGCCAATTTCAAGCGGCGACAGGTAAACTGGCTGCCCACCCACCCCACCAAGACATGCGATGAAATCTGCCAGCCTGCTCGCCCTGACCCTCAGCTTGCCCGCCTTTGCCAACGATGTGCTGCTCGACTTTTACAAACTCGACAAGGAGCAGATCGCCGATCAATACAAGCGCGCCATACAGGCTTGCAACAGCAAGCCAGCCAAGGATGCGACAGCCTGCAAGACAACAGCCGACCAGCATCGCCAGCAGGCCTTGCACACCGCCAGCGCCGAGCGCGACCATGGCCTAGGCTGCCGCAGCAGCTGCGGCCGGGTAGATGCGGTCAAGCACGGCGAAGTAGCCGGCAAGGATGGCACCGCCGGCGCGGTGGTCGGCGGCGTGGCTGGCGCTGTCGTCGGCCGGCAACTGGCCGGCGACAGCAGCGCATCCACCAAGAATGTGGCTACCGCCGCCGGCGCCATCGGCGGCGCACTACTGGGCAAGAAAATCGCCGAAGACAGCGGCAAGCACCAAGCCTGGACGGTGAGCTATACGCTGTACGACGGCAACAAGGGCAGCGCCGAATTCGCCAAGGAACCGGGCTTGAAGGCGGGTGACAAGATCGAAGTCAAAGGTGGCAAACCAAGCAAGCGCTGAACACATGCTTGGCTTGCGCTGAATCAAGCCAAGCCGATGCCGAAGGCCGGGGCCTGGAATGGGTGTGGTGATGCCGTGCCACGCACGGCTCCCGGATTCCGCTGCGCTACTTGCCGATAAGCAGGTCGGAACTTGTTCCGACAGCCATATTTGGCGGTGGCGATCGCATTTTACCTACCGTAGCCGGAATGGCCCAAGGCCGCCCCGTGAATGCCGGACTATCACGCAAGCCAGGCCTCACACTTGCGTTGCTTTCAACTCATGCGTTTTTGAACAGATAGCCGATGCCGCGCACCACCTGGATCGGCGACTCGAAACCCGCATCAGCCAGCTTGCGACGCAAACGCGACAGCAGGACATCGAGCCGGTGCGGATCGTAATCCTGCCCCTTGTCGGTCAGGCTGGCCATCAGCTCATCGCGGCTGACCACCCGGTCCGGCGTGGACAGGAGGCGCTCGACCAGCGTGCGCTCGGTTGCGGTCAGCACCACGGTACGGCCGCCGGGTTCGCGCAGCACCCAGCCGCCCGCCTCCAGCTTCCAGGCACTGGCCAGCTCTTCTTCGAGCCGCGGACCGAGCCGCCGCGCCAGCGAGCGCAAGGTGGAGGCCAGCTCTTCCAGCGCCACCGGCTTGACCAGATAGGCATCCGCCCCGCCATCGAGGCCGCGCACCCTGTCTTCCAACGCGCCGCGCGCAGTCAGCATCACCACGCCTATGCCAGGCGTCATGCGCAGATGGGCCGCCACCGAGAAGCCGTCTTCGCCGGGCAAGCCGACATCGAGCAGGATCATATCCGGCCGGCGCAGCACCAGCTGGCGATACAGCGTCGGCGCATCAGCCACACCGATGCAGTCAAAACCCAGTGCCCCGAGGCCGATCACCAGCTCTTCACGCAGGTCCGGGTCGTCTTCTACAACAATCACATGCAGGGGCTGGCTCACGGGAGGTAGTTCTGTAATAGTTTTGACCGCCGAAGGATATCGACAACTCACCCTGACTGACCAGCCCTTGACTCGATTGCGCACCGTATTGGTAATACTTGTCGCCATGGCGGCCTTGCTTGCCGGCCTGGCCTGGGCCGACGGCGGTAGCCAGCCACAGGTAACCAATCTGAGCCTGTTGCGCGATCCGGGCGGGCGTTTGGCGCTGGATGACTTGCTGGCGCCGGCCACCGCCAGCCGGTTCAAACCGATACGCAATGAGACTGCGCTGGGTTTCAGCAGCGATGCCCTGTGGCTGCGCTTTCAGCTGGACTTGCCGCGCCGCGATCGCCAATGGCTGCTCGAGGTATCTCCGCCGCTACTCGATGCGGTAACGCTGTACACACCACGAGCGGACGGGGGTTACGACATCACGGCAACGGGCGATCAGCAGCCCTTTGCCAAACGGCCGCTCGCCAACCGCCATTTCGTTTTCGCCCTGCCTGACAATGCCAAGGCCAGCTATTACCTGCGCATACGCAGCAGCAGTAGCCTGCAGATCCATCTGAGGGCGCTCGATCAGGCGGGCCTGCTCGCCAGCGTCGGCATCGACAATGCGCTGTATGGCGTATTCCTTGGCATGGCCCTGCTGGTGGTTTGCTTCAATCTGATCTTCTGGCGCTGGCTGCATGAATCCATCTACCTCGCCTACGCCGGCTATGTGGCATTGAATGTATTGGCTTATGGCTTTATCAGCGGCTATGCGCAAAGCCTGCTGCCGGACTGGCCGATTGCGCTCGATCATTTGCAGAAAATGCTGTCGATCGGCCAGTTTGCGGCGGCGAGCCTGTTCCTGACGCAATTGATGCGCGCAGCAAAGCTGCTGCCGCGCCTGTCGCGCATCAACCGGCTGATCAACTACACCTGGCTGGTAATGGCAATACTGGTGGGAGGCGGCCTGCTCGATTCGGTCGGCAAGCTGATGTTCCCGCTGGGCATGCTGCAAACCACCGGCCTGTTGCTCACCGCGGTATGGCTGATCTGGCAGGGGCGGCGCGAGCTGCTTATCTACCTGATCGCCTTTCTGGCGCTGTATATCAGCAGCCTGCTCGATAGCGCCCGCGCCCTGCGCTGGATCGGCCATGCCGGCTATATCGATTATCTGCCGCTATTTGCCTCGGCCATCCATATGGTGCTGATCAATATCGGCCTGGCACAGCGGGCGCAGCGCGCCGAACATGCGCGGCGCTCGGCCGAGCAAGTCACCCTGAGCATGTCCTTGCACAATGAGCGCGAGCTGGAGGCCCGGGTGGTGCAACGCACCCGCGCGCTGGAAGACGCCAATCGCGCCCTGCACAAGGAAGTGGCCGAGCGTACCGAGCTACAGGCACAACTGCGCTCTGCCCTGGCCACCGAGCGCGAGGCGATGGTGGCGCAGCGCCAGTTTGTCGCCATGGTGTCGCATGAATTCCGCACGCCGCTGGCTATTATCGATGCCACTGCCCAGCGCATCCTGCTGCAGCACGCTACCGAGGCCGGCACGCTCAGCGGCCCGCTTAACAAGATCCGGCGCGCGGTACAGCGGCTCAACGGCCTGATCGATACCTTTCTTGGCGAAGAGCGCCAGCCCGCCAGCGGCGAGGAAGTCGCCCGCGAAACGCTGGATCTGTATCGCCTGGCCAAGCACTGTGCCGACCAGCACCAGCCGCTATCGAGCGGCCTGATCGACTGCCAGCGGCCGATCGAACCGGTAAGCGTGCTTGGCGATGGCGCCCTGCTCGCCCTGGTGCTGTCCAGCCTGGTCGACAATGCCATCAAGTATTCGCAAGCCGGCAGCCCGATCACCCTGCGTATCGCCGCCGACGCCGAGCGCGGCTGGATCGAGGTGGTCGACTATGGCGCCGGCATCGCACCGGCCGACCGGGAACGGGTCTTCGACAAACATGTGCGCCTTGGCGTGGTGGCCGGCGTCGGCGGCACCGGCCTCGGCCTCTACATCGCCCGCAATGCCGCGCGGCGCATGCAGGGCGATATCGAACTGGACAGCGCACCAGGCCGCGGCTCCTGCTTCCGGTTGTGGCTACCGCGCAGCGATGGGCAAATACCAGAAGCAGAGTGATCGCGAGCGGGGCCCCGCCCCCAAGCCAGCCTGGCGAAGACGACTACAACAGCCCGCGCGCCCGTTCCGCATGAAAGCGCGCCACGAAGGCAGAGAACTCGCCCGCCTCGATCGCGGTGCGCATCTGCGCCATCAGCCACTGGTAGTAGTGGAGATTGTGGATGGTGTTAAGCCGCGCGCCGAGGATTTCGCCGGCGCGGAACAGGTGGTGCAGATAGGCGCGACTGAAATTGCGGCAGCCGTAACACGCACATGTCTCATCCAATGGGCGGTCATCATCGCGATAGCGGGCATTCTTGATCTTGGCATCACCCCAGCGGGTAAACAGCCAGCCATTGCGCGCATTGCGGGTCGGCATCACGCAGTCGAACATATCGATGCCCTGGCTCACGCCATACACCAAGTCTTCCGGCGTGCCGACACCCATCAGGTAGCGCGGTTTATCGACAGGCAGCTTCGGTGCGGTATGGGCGAGGATGCGGGTGAACTCCTCCTTGGGCTCGCCCACCGACAGGCCACCGATGGCCATGCCATGAAAGCCGATATCGAGAAGGCCCGCCAGCGATTCGTCGCGCAGGCGCTCGTGCATGCCGCCCTGGACGATGCCGAATAGCGCGTTCGGGTTCTCCAGGCGCTTGAATTCATCCTTGGAGCGCCTGGCCCAACGCAGGCTCAGCCGCATCGAGCTGGCGGCGGTTTTTTCATCGGCCGGATACGGCGTGCATTCGTCGAAGATCATCGCCACATCGGAATTGAGCACCGCCTGGATACGCATCGACTCTTCCGGGGTCAGAAACAGCTTGTCGCCATTGATCGGCGACTGGAATTTCACCCCTTCTTCGGTGATCTTGCGCAAGGCGCCGAGGCTGAACACCTGGAAACCACCCGAGTCAGTCAGGATCGGCTTGTCCCAGGCCATGAAGCGGTGCAGGCCCTGGTGCTTGCTGATCACATCCAGCCCCGGCCGTAGCCACAGATGGAAGGTATTGCCCAGCACGATCTGCGCGCCGATCTCGTTCAGCTCATTCGGCGCCATCGCCTTGACGGTGCCATAGGTGCCCACCGGCATGAATACCGGGGTTTCCACCACGCCATGGTTGAGCACCACGCTGCCGCGACGGGCGCCGTCGCTGGTGGTCTTGAGGGTGAATTGCAGGCCGTTTTCAGCCATTTTCTTGCTCCTTGCGCCACCAGAGCCACAGTCCGGCGCGCTTTGCTTGCACGGCCATGGCACATGCCATGGCTAAAAGAGTAAGTGCCGGTGCAAAAAAGCGCACCGGCACCATCCAGTCTGATTGATTGGCAGACATCG
>NZ_JAYRLZ010000164.1:0-9578 GCF_041904975.1 Chitinimonas sp.
CGCAGCACCGATGCCTTGCCCCTGGCTGATAGTCTGGCGACCGTGGGCGTGCGGCTGCAGGCGCGCGCGCAACTGGCGGCCAGCGACAAGGGCGGCTGGCTGGACGCTGCCAAGGCTCCTGCGCTGTGGCTCGGCGCACGCACGGCCAGCGATGGTGCCCTGGTCAAGCTCACCCATGTCATCAGCGATGGCCCGGCCATGCTGGCCGGCCTGAGCGCAGGCGATGTGCTGGTGGCGATCGATGGCTTGAAGGCAAGCCAAGCTAATCTGGATGCGGCGCTGGCGCAAGGCAAGGCCGGTGACAAGGTGGAAGTGCTGGCATTCCGCCGTGACGAGCTGATGAAATTCAAGCTGCGTCTGGCTGCCGCACCGACCAACACGGTGGGCTTGAAGCGCGACGATGCCGACAAGCTGACCAGCGCTGCCCGTAAAGCCTGGTTAGGTGCCTGACAGTGCCTTTGTCGCTGCGCAGGGGCGCAGCGGCAAGTAATGCCGGGCTTAGCGCCCGCCCTGGATGAAGTCGAAGCCGATATCGGGCGGCGTACCGGCGATGATGCCGGCGATGGCGCGGCCCGAGCCGGGGCCTTCGGTCCATCCCAGGGTGCCATGGCCGGCATTGATATACAGGCTGCGATAGCGACTCTGGCCAATGATGGGCACATTCGACGGTGTGGACGGGCGCAAGCCGGTCCAGAACTGGGCAGAGTTGATATCGGCCGAATCGGGAAACAACGAGAAATAGCGGCGTATCAGGGATTCGCAGCGTAGATCGTTCAATTCGGTGTCAAAGCCGCATAGCTCGGCGGTACCGGCAATACGGATACGCTCGCCCAAGCGGGAATACACCATGCGCATGGTCTCGTCGGTGATGCTCACATGCGGGGCGCCGACATGGCCCGCCGTGCTCATGGTGACCGAATAGCCCTTGGTGGGATAGATCGGTAGCGAGATGCCGATCTGTGCCAGCAGCGGGGCGGTGTAGCTGCCAAGGCAAACCAGATAGCGATCACTGCGCAGGATGTGCTGGCGTCCTTCACTGCACAGGATGCGCACGCCGCTGATATCGCCATCTTCGATTTCCAGCGAGCGGATACAGGTATTGAAGCGGAATTCGACTCCGGCTGCCTCGGCCAGCTTCGCCAGCTGCTGGGTAAAGAGCCGCGCATCGCCGGATTCATCATCCTTGGCATAGGTGGCGCCCACCAGACGGCCGCGCAAATTCGCCAGGGCGGGCTCGATGGCAATGGCTTGCTCGGGGTTCAGCGGCTCGCGCAGGCAGTCTTGCTGGCGCATCAAGGCGGCGGTTTCAACCGCGGCATCAAAACTCGGATGGTCGAAATAGATCTGCAGGATGCCACGGCAGCCCTGATCGTACTGAATGCCTGTTTCATCGCGCAGCGCTTGCAGTGTCTCGCGGCTATACAGGCCAAGGCGCAGCAGCTGGCGTGTATTGCGGCGGTTTGCCCCGGGCAGGCATTGCTGCAAAAAGCGCAGGGCCCACGCCCATTGCTTGGGATCAAGGCGCGGGCGGAACAGTAGCGGCGCATCATCGTGCCACAACCAGTTGAAAATCTGGCGCGGCGCATCCGGGTTGGCCCAAGGCTCGGACTGTGACACCGATACCTGCCCGCCATTGGCAAAACTCGTTTCCAGCGCAGGTTCCGGCTGGCGGTCGATCACCGTAACCTCAAAGCCGGCCTTGCGCAGATACCAGGCCGAACATATGCCGATAATGCCGGCACCCAGGATGGTGACTCTCACTCTTTCCCCCTTTTACCGGATGCAACATTGCATCGGCTTTGTACTGAGCCTAATAATAAGGACTGCATTGTCCGCCAATGATACAAAAATCCGGAAGTCCCCGATGACACTTACCCTGCGGCGCGCTGTGGTGCTGGCCATTCTGCTTGGATTGTTGATTCCTGGAATCATCAGCAGCATTGTCACGCTGAATCGTCAGCAGGATGGCCTGCTCCGGCAACTGAGCGAAGATCACCAGCGCATTACCGAAATTCTGGTGCTCGGTATGCAGGAGCCCCTGTGGAATCTGTCGCCCGATACCGGCCGACCCCTGCTCGATTCGGTGATGAGTGACCAGCGCATCGTGCGCGTTACCGTGCAGGATGCCACGCTTGGCACCTTTCTGGAGCAAAACAAGCCGGATCGGCGCCAGGGCAAGCTCAAGACCCTGTCGCAAAGCGTGACCAAGCAAGGCAATGTGATCGGCAAGGTCACGGTGGAAATGGACGATGGCAATGCGCTGGCATCCATCCACCAATATCAGCGCTACTACCTGTTTACCGTTGCGTTCCAGCTGTTTGTCAGCCTGGCGCTGATTCTCGGCCTGATGCAGAGCCGGGTGCTCAACCCGCTGCAGCGCTTGATGTCCGAGTCGATCCGCCTTGCGAGCCGCGATCTGTCCACGCCGTTCGAGTGGCGGCGCCAGGATGAAATCGGCAAGCTCGGGCAGAGCCTGGAAATCACCCGGCAATCATTGCACAGCCTGTTTGGCGAGCTGGAGGCAAAGAATCGCGAGCTGGAGGCGGATATCCAGCAGCGCAAGCAGATCGAGCAGGCACTGCGTGCATCGGAAGACCGTTACCGGCGTCTGGTTGAATCCACCAATGTGGTGCCTTGGGAAGCCAATCCGGCAGAGTGGCGCTTCACCTATGTCGGCCCGCAGGCAGAGACCCTGCTCGGCTATCCGCTGCATATCTGGTATAGCGAGGGTTTCCTGACCAGCTATCTGCATCAGGACGACCGCCATCTGGCCTACCAGCTGTTTACCGAGCAACAAGAGCGCGATTCGGTCATCGAGTTCGAATGCCGCATGCTAGGTGTGGATAGCAAGGAGGTGTGGGTATTGCTGGTGGCGACCGCCATTCCCGATGACACGGGCGAGCGCCATTTGCAGGGGTATCTGATCGATATCTCGGTGCGCAAGGCGACCGAAATCGAGCTGAATCACTATCGCAACCACCTTGAAGAACTGGTGGAGCTGCGCACCAAGGCGCTGGCCGCGGCCAACAAGGAACTCGAAGCCTTCAGTTATTCGGTTTCGCATGATCTGCGTGCGCCGCTGCGCAGCGTGGATGGCTTCTCGCAAGTGCTGCTGGAGGACTATAGCGACAAGCTGGATGACGCGGGGCGGCAGTATCTGGGGCGGATACGCAAGGCCACGCAGAATATGTCCAATCTGATCGACGACCTGCTGAACCTGTCGAAGCTGACACGCAGTGAAGTGAAGACGCAGCCGGTCAATCTCAGCGAGATTGCCAACGAGATCGTGCAGGAGCTGCAATTGCTCGAGCCGGGGCGCGAAGTATCGATCCAGATCATGCCGAACATGATCACCGATGCCGATCCGAAGTTGATACGCCTGGTCCTGCAAAACCTGCTGGCCAATGCCTGGAAATTCACCGCCAAGGTGGTCAATGCCGAAATCCGCTTTGGTGCCACCCATATTGATGGTCAGAATGCCTTTTATGTCGGCGATAATGGCGCCGGCTTCGATATGGCTTATTCCGACAAGCTGTTCGGGGCCTTCCAGCGCCTGCACAGCCCGCAGGAATTCGAGGGCAATGGCGTCGGGCTGGCGATCGTGCAGCGGGTGATCGGCCGGCACAACGGCCGGGTATGGGCACGTGCCGCACTGGGGCAGGGTGCCACCTTCTACTTCACCCTGCCGCGCCAGGTGGATCGCAACGCACCCTGATGGCGTGGCCGCTTGCTGCTTGATGCATGCCGGGGCTTTACATGGCGCCTTGCTGTGCTATAGTCCGCCGGTCTGCGTCAGGTGAACATTCGTTCACCAAAAATTCAAGGATCCCACCATGGACGACAACAAGAGCAAAGCGCTGGCCGCCGCCTTGGCGCAAATCGAAAAGCAATTCGGCAAGGGCTCGATCATGAAGATGGGCGAAGCCCAGATTCAGAATGACCTGCAAGTAGTTTCAACCGGCTCGCTGGGTCTGGATCTGGCACTGGGCGTAGGTGGTCTGCCGCGTGGCCGCGTCGTGGAGATCTATGGTCCGGAATCGTCCGGTAAAACCACCTTGTGTCTGCAAGCTGTAGCGGAAATGCAAAAGCTCGGTGGCGTTGCTGCCTATATCGATGCGGAAAACGCACTTGATCCGGTTTATGCGCAAAAGCTCGGGGTGAATGTCGGCGATATGCTGATTTCGCAGCCGGATACCGGCGAGCAGGCGTTGGAAATCGCCGATATGCTGGTGCGCTCCGGTGGCGTGGACATCATCGTTATCGACTCGGTCGCCGCCTTGGTGCCACGCGCCGAAATCGAAGGCGAAATGGGCGATCAGTTACCCGGCTTGCAGGCGCGCCTGATGTCGCAGGCCTTGCGCAAGCTCACTGCCAATATCAAGCGCACCAATACCTTGGTGATCTTCATCAACCAGATCCGCATGAAGATCGGCGTGATGTTCGGTAACCCGGAAACCACCACCGGCGGTAATGCGCTGAAGTTCTATGCCTCGGTCCGCCTGGATATCCGCCGCACTGGTGCCATCAAGAAGGGCGAGGAAGTGGTCGGCAACGAGACCCGCGTCAAGGTGGTGAAGAACAAGGTATCGCCGCCGTTCCGTGAAGCCAATTTCGATATCTTGTACGGCGAAGGCATCAGCCGCGAGGGCGAAATCATCGAGCTCGGTGTGCAGCACAAGGTGGTCGACAAGTCTGGCGCCTGGTATGCCTATTCAGGTAGCAAGATCGGCCAGGGCAAGGACAATGCGCGCGAATACCTGCGCGACAATCCCGCCATTGCCCGCGAGATCGAAGGCAAGGTACGCGCCCTGGTGGGTGTGGCTGTGCCGATTGCCGCTGCTGACGAAGCGGATGACGAGGAAATGCCGGAAAACGCTTGATCCGCGTGTGTACCCGACAAATGGCAGCTCAGGCTGCCATTTGTCGTTTCAGCCATGCTCCTATGGCGTGAACTTCTTCGATACATACTGAGTGCTGCATGCGGTAGCTGTGCCATTCCAGCGGGCGGCCGGGTTGGCTGACCTGCTGGCGGGCCAATTCGCCCAGTGCCAGTGGCACGATCGGATCTTGCTCGCCATGGGCGGCAAAGATCGGTGTCAGCTGGTTGGCTGGGCTGGCTTCGCTGCTCAACAGGGCTGGCGCCGGAATATAGGTGGACAAAGCGATGATGCCGGCGAGCCGCTCCGGATGGGTGAGCCCAACCGTATACGCCATGGCGCCGCCTTGTGAAAAGCCGGCGATAAAGATGCGCTCTGCTGCCACGCCACGCTGCTTTTCACGCTCGATCAGCACGCGGATGGCATCGCGATTCTGGCGAATGCCGGCTTCGTCGGCATGGCGGTTGATATTGTCGAAATACACGATGTCATACCAGGCACGCATCACGTAGCCGTTATTGCAGGTGACCGGAATCATCGGTGCATGGGGAAATACAAAACGTACGTTGGCGTGGCCGGCTAATCCCAGCTCCGGCACGATGGACACGAAATCATTGCCGTCGGCACCGAGCCCATGCATCCAGATCACTGACCAGCTCGGTGCGGGTCCGGTTTCAACTTCCAGGCTGTCGAGCAATACGCTCATCGGTTCAATCCTTTTACTTGTTCGTGGCGAAAACAGTCGGTGCTGTGGTCGTTAACCAGGCCGCAGGCCTGCATATAGGCATAAATGATGGTGGACCCGACGAATTTGAAACCGCGCTTGCTCAAGTCTTTCGAGATCTGGTCGGAAAGCGTGGTCTTGGCAGGCACCGGATTGCTGGCGCCGTGGTGGTTCTGTATCGGCGTTCCATCGACAAAGGCCCACAGATAGGCATCCAGCGTCAGGCCCCGTTCGCGCATGGCCAGGTAGGCGCGGGCATTGCCAATTGTGGCGGCGATTTTCAGCCGGTTTCGCACAATACCGGCATTGCCAAGCAGTTCGGCAAACTTTGCTTCGTCGAAGCGGGCAATCAGCTCGGCATTCCAGCCGGCAAAGGCGCTGTGATAGGCGTCGCGCTTGTTCAAAATGGTTTCCCAGCTCAGGCCTGCCTGCGCACCTTCCAGATTGAGCATTTCAAACAGCGTGCGCTCGTCGTGGCAGGGTACGCCCCATTCCTCATCGTGGTAGGCAAGGTAGCGCGGATTGTTCGGGTTGGCCCAGCGGCAGCGTAGTGGATGAATAGTCATTGAAATTGCTTCGACTGGCACGCCATGGCTAAGCATGGCGTGGTGATGAGGCGTAGGCAGAAAGATCAGAAGGATAAAGGAATATTGAAGCGGCGGCTGCCCACCGAGGCGCCATCGACAAAGCCCTCTACATGACAAGCCTCATCGGCATTCCGCGTCAATTCCTGCACCAGGCGCTCCGGTACCTGAACGATAAAGGCTTTCTTCTCGGGCACATAGCTGCCATTGAACTCGCGTGCCTGTATTTTCAGCGACTTGAGCAAGGGCGCGTCGCTGGCTGAAAAGCGCAAGGTAAATACCGAGTCATCGCCCGGCTTGTGGGTTTCGCGCGTTGAGTTGCACAGCTCGATATAGACCGGCCAGTGCCCGGCGATATGGCGTGATTTGCGCGAAGGCGGGGTGCTGGCGGTTTTTTTCTGGCCAGCGTCTTTTTGTGTAAACAGTGATGAAAATGCGGCCAGCACGCGTGACAGCCAACTGCTTTCTTCCTGAGCCATCTCGATTCCGCCTTTGATTTGCAATGCCTGCCTGTCCATTCTGGCAAAGCAGGCAGGCAATTGCCTATTTTTTGGGCCGGAATGACTTCACGATTGCAGGGTGGGTATCGATCCATGCGGCGCCGATCAGATCGAGACAGTAGGGAATGGCGGCAAAGATGCCATGCACCAGCGTATTGCCCTCGGCGTCTTTCAGGCCTTCCAGCGTCTCCTTGATGGCGCGTGGCTGGCCGGGCAGATTGACGATCAGGGCGCTGCCCCGGACGACGCCAAGCTGACGCGACAAGATGGCGGTGGGCACAAAGTGCAGGCTGATCTGCCGCATCTGCTCGCCAAAGCCGGGCATGAGCCGGTCGGCGACTGCCAGCGTGGCCTCCGGCGTGACATCGCGTGGCGCCGGTCCGGTGCCGCCGGTAGTCAGCACCAGGCCACAGCCTTGTGTGTCGACCATGTCGCGCAGGCTGGCTTCGATCTGCGCCTGTTCGTCCGGTATCAGCTGCTCGTACACCGTATACGGCGTCGAGATCGCGCTGGCCAACCAGTCGCGCAGGGCCGGCAGGCCGCGATCCTCGTACACCCCGGTCGATGCCCGGTCAGAGATCGACAGCAAGCCGATCTTCAGCGGTTCAGTCATCGGCCTCATCCTCATCTTCGGTGTCGGCATCGGCCTGAGGTACGATCTGTGGTTCCGGGTAGAGTGTTTTCAGGAACTGGAACAGCGCGCGGAAGTGCTTTGGTGGCTTGTTGGCTGCGCGCTCGCTGCGCGCATTGCGCACCATCTGGCGCAGCGACTGGATATCGATACCGGCATGCTCGTCGATCAAGCGCGCTACCGCCTTGTCGTCGGCCAACAGTTCATCGCGGGTACGCTCGATCAGATGCAGCCAGGCGGTCTGCTTGTCGTTGTCGCCGCGCAGGCTGTCCAGATAGGCCTGGATCGGCACCGGGTCGACCTCGCGCATCAGCCGGCCGATATACTGGCGCTGGCGTTTGATGGCGCTGTTGGCGGTGATTTTTTGTGCGTCGATGATGGCGGTGAACAGGGCGTCGGGCAGGTTCAGCTTCTTCAGATGGCTGCGCGACAGATCGATCAGCGCGACGCCAAGGTCTTGCAGCGCGTTCATTTCGCGCTTCATCTGCGATTTGCTGACGATTTCGATCTCGTCATCCTGATCGAATTCATCGTGGTTGACTGGGGTGTGACGTGACATGGCAGGCAGTGGGGAGACGATTCGGGCTGTTATGATACCGGACAGACGCCGCCCGCACCGAAACCGGTTGGCCGATGCCTGATTTGTTAACTCACTCTATATTCGAGAATTCATGAGCCAATCCACGATAGCGCCAGCCCAGGCTGAAGATCGCGCCAGTTTTTCTTTTAGCCGCACCCAGCTGGATGAACTGGCGGCGCGGGTGCTGGACAAGGCAAAGGCAGCCGGTGCCAGCGCTTGCGA
The DNA here is from genome assembly GCF_041904975.1 of Chitinimonas sp. Lineage (NCBI taxonomy): Bacteria > Pseudomonadati > Pseudomonadota > Betaproteobacteria > Neisseriales > Chitinibacteraceae > Chitinimonas > Chitinimonas sp. Next base: position 8,119 of record NZ_JAYRLZ010000164.1, read on the forward strand.
TGTGGATGTGTCCGAGTCGGCCGGCCAGAGCGTGTCGGTGCGCCTGGGTGAGGTAGAGACCATCGAGTACAACCGCGACAAGGGCATGGGCGTGACCGTTTATCTGGGTCAGCGCAAGGGCCACGCCAGCACCTCGGACTTTTCCGACGCGGCCCTGGCGCAGACCGTTGCAGCAGCCCTGGCCATCGCGCGCTACACCGCCGAGGACAGCTGTGCCGGTCTGGCTGATCCTCATCGCCTTGCACGCGATTTTGCCGACCTCGACCTGTACCATCCCTGGGCGCTGCCGGTTGAGGCCGCCATCAACCTGGCCCGGCAATGCGAGGTTGCTGCACGCGCGGTGGATGGCCGTATCGGCAATTCGGAAGGCGCGACGGTGTCGAGCCATGCCGGGCAGTCGATCTATGCCAATTCTCATGGTTTTTCCGGTTACAACCTCAGCTCGCGCCATTCGGTTTCCTGTGCGGTGATAGCCCAGGAGGCTGCGGTCATGCAGCGCGACTACTGGTATAGCTCGGCGCGCGCAGCGACAGATCTGGAGGAGGCAGCTGCAGTCGGCCGCAGGGCCGGCGAGCGGGCACTGGCGCGTCTTGGCGCGCGGCGTATCAAGACCGGCGACTACCCGGTACTGTATGACGCCGCTCTGGCCGGCGGGCTGCTCGGGCACTTCGTCAACGCGGTATCGGGCGGCAGCCTGTATCGACAGTCGTCCTTTTTGCTTGATTCGCTTGGCACCCAGGTGTTTTCGCCGCTGGTCGACATTGTTGAGGACCCATTTTTGCCGCGCGGCATGGCCAGCAGTAATTTCGACGCAGAAGGCGTGGCAACGGTGCGGCGCCAGCTCGTAGCGGCGGGCGTGTTGCATGGCTATTTCCTCGGCAGCTATTCGGCACGCAAACTGGGCATGGAGAGTACCGGTAATGCCGGCGGCAGCCACAATCTGCTGGTTGCACCGACAGCAGGCAATCTGGCCGATATGCTCAAGCGCCTTGGAACCGGGCTTTATGTCACCGAATTGATGGGGCAGGGCGTCAATGGCGTGACTGGCGACTACTCGCGCGGCGCGGCCGGTTTTTGGGTAGAAAACGGCGTGATCGTGCATCCGGTGGAGGAGGTAACCATTGCCGGCAATTTGCGCGACATTTATCGCGGCATTGTGGCGATCGGCTCGGATATCGAGACTCGCAGCAGCAAGCGGGTTGGATCGATCCTGGTGGAACGGATGACGGTAGCCGGGGAGTGATTGTTTCCATCAGGTGAGTGGCGATTTGCGATGGTATCTGTGGGCCAATCGCGCAGCTACAAGGTGTGCCGACAATTGACCAAGGTGAACCGCATACGTCGTGGCCGCATGTGGCGTGCCGGGTGAGTTGCTGCTGTATCGCTGCTTGCGATTGCCACTACCCGCGCTCTTTGTTGCCCGATTGTGCAAGGTGCGCAACATGGCGTTTACCACTCAT
>NZ_JAYRLZ010000165.1:0-9518 GCF_041904975.1 Chitinimonas sp.
GATAAAAGCGCGCCAGCTGGAAAAGCTTGAGCCGCTCACCGAGGCCCGGGCTACGCCAAGCCCAGTTGGCAATCTGCGCGCGGGCGGCCGGGTGGCGCAGGGTCAGCACCAGGCCAGCCACGCCGGCGGCCAGTATGGCCAGAAACAGGCTGCGATGCCGTTCCACCGCGCCGCCGAAAATCAGCAACAGGCGCGACATCAGGGGCAGCTCGCCATGCATGCCTTCATAGATGCGCGAGAATTTCGGCACCAGATAGCCAAGCAGGAACAGGCTGACGCCGCCGCCTGCCAGCAGCAGCATGGCGGGGTACATGGCGGCGCTGACCAGCTTTTTGCGCAGGCCATCGATCTGCTCCTGGTAGGCGATATAGCGGCCCAGCGCCCGGTCCAGATCGCCGGTGGTCTCGCTGGCACGTACGCTGGCGACCAGCAGCTCGGGGAAGATATCGGGTTTGGTACTCAGCACCTGCGACAGGGCCTGGCCCTGGAACAGCGCCTCGCGCAGCTCCACTAGAATCTGCTTGATGGCCGGGCGCGTTTCCTTGTCGGCCAGGGTGTCGATCGCTTCGCTCAGTGCCAGGCCGGCCGCCAGCAAGGTGGCCAGCTCCTGGGCAAACAGCAGCAGGTCGAATTTGGGCGCGCGGCTGCCGATCGACATCTGCATGCCGGCCGCCTGCAGCGACAACACTTTCAGACCACGTGCACTGGCCAGACTGCGTGCCTCGGCCTCAGAGGCCGCGCTGATACGCACAGTGGCAATGCGGCGCTCGCTGTCGAGCGCGCTGATCTGATAGCTGCGGGACATGCTGGCCTAGTTGCTGAGGTCGGCGTCGTCACCGGTACCGCCAGGGCGACCGTCGCGGCCCAGCGAGATGATTTCGTATTCGCGACCATTGCTGCCCGGCATGCGGTACTGGTAAGCCGCGCCCCATGGGTCAAGCGGTACGGCCTTGACCAGATAAGGGCCACGCCAGCCGGTTTCGCCCGCCGGTGCAGTGGTCAAGGCGGCCAGGCCCTGGTCATTGCGCGGGAAATGGCCGGTATCGAGCCGGTACTGGCCCACTGCCTTGGACAGTGCATCGATTTGTGACTTGGCGGTGGTCACCTCGGATTTGCCAAGGTTCTTGAACAGATTGGGCCCGACCACGCCGACCAAGAGGCCGATAATGACCAGGGCGATCAGGAGTTCGAGCAGGGTGAAACCGGACTGGGCGGGATTGCGGCGCATGGTGAGGTAAGTTGTTGGATTAACGACAAATTATGCCATTGAAATATGCTGTATGCATTAACAGAAAAAGCTAATGCTGTTTGGCAAAACTTAACAGGGCTTGTACTTTAGCGCAGCGCTGCAATGGTGCGAATCGTGTTATGCCTTTGGGGCTGTGCTCAAGCTGATTGGGCCGGGAAAGAACAGTTTGCTGCAAAGCAGCCGGCCTGCGGCCGGCATGGGCCTGTTCCGGTGTCTTAGCACATCAGGGCAGCTTTAGCTCCAGGTCGATGCTCAGTGGTGCGTCGATGCGTTTTTCCTGGATGCAGACGCCTTTCACATCGTCGATCTGACAATCCGGTGACTTGCCTTCGGTACGCAGGCGATAGCGGCGCGCTTCCACATGGGCCAGTAGGCGACCATTTGGCGCGGGGCGGAATTCTATCTTGCCATCGCCTGATTCGTCGGCGGTGATATGCAGGGCGATATTGCCCTGGGCCGATGGGTAATACAGATCGCCAAAGCGGAAGTGCTGCTTGAGCTGGGCGGCATCGAAGGGTGTGCGCAATTGCGGCCCGAACAGCAGGTAGATCTCTTGCGCGCCGTCATGGCTCAGCAAGGCGCGGTAGTCGGGCTTGTCGTCGCAATTCTGGCCGGCCGGGCATTGCCAGCTGCCGGTGTCGCTGCGTAAGCGAGTGGCGCTGCTGGCGGCCAGGGTGTGCTGGCAGGCGGTGGCCAGGAGTGCGGCGCCGGCGATCAGCGATAGTAGCGGTTTGCTCATGATGGGTCTCTTTCGGTGGTACATATAAAAAGAGGCCGCAGCTGCGGCCGAATTACCCCCAAGGGTACGGTATCCGGACCGCCTGGGCGGGCCGAAGTTTTCCACTGACTTGCGCTTTGCCGCCACCGCGACTGGCGCAGCCGGTTTCACACCCTGAGCAGCTCGGCGCAGCAAGTGCGCCAACTGCCTGATTTACCGAGCCTTGTCGTGTCCGTGCTGCTGCAGGATGAGGCCAGGCAAGGCTATCGCCTTGCGCTGGCCTTAAAGCTGCTTAAAGCGGGGACAACAGCCAGTTGAAGCCGCCATTGGACAACACGACGGCGCTACCATCGGTTTCAGCGGCCGCGCCAATCGGCAGGCTGCTGCTACGCGATACCAGCTGATAGCTGCTGCCGACCAATTTGGGGCAGAACTGCTGGTTCGCGCCGCCGTGCGCCGGCCACACAATCAGGCCGGAGCCAGCGCGGGTCGCACCATTGGCGACGTCAATGGCGAGGCTGGTGGCGGCGCTGAATACGCTGTAGTAGCCCTCGGCATTGCGGCTCAGCTTCCAGTGCTGCTGGCCGGCATCAGGCCACAGGATCAGCGGTGCGTTCTGGGCGTCACCGGCTGGTACCAGCGACTTGCGCAGGCCGGCACTGCTGATCACGTATTGCTTCTGGGTATCGAGTACTGTGTCGCAACCTGGTTTGTTGGTGCCGGTACCCGTGCCGGTGCTGTCTACCGGGGTCCAGAAAATCTTCAGCCAGCCGCCATAGGTGAAGGGCGCCTGTGCAGTGCAACGCTCCGGCTCGCAATAGCTGCCCCATACCCAATAGCTTGGCACCACGGCATCGTTGATCAGCACGCTGATGGTGTAGGTCTTGCCATTGAGGCTGGCCTGATTGCCATTCACATACTTGGCCGAACGATCAAAGGGCTTGGCGCCGGTGGTTGGCGTGGTACCGCCACCGCTTTGGTCCTTGGCCACCGTTACCGCAATGGTGACGCTTTGCTGCTTGCCGGCGGCGGTGGTGGCGCGCACGGTGATATTGGCGCTGCCATAGGCCTTGGCCACTGGGGTGATGCTGACGGTGCGCTGGGTGCCGCTACCGGCTTGTACCACGACGCCGCTGCTGGCGATCACGCTGCTGTTGTCACTCTGCACCGAGAACTGCAGCGATTTGAGATCGCTATCGCTGCCAGCCAGGTTCAGGGTGATCTGGCCACTCTTGTCCTGGTTCAGTTGCAGCTGGCTGCTGCTGGCGCTCATCTTGAATTCCACCGTGCCGGGGTTGGCCGGGTAGAACTTGTTGATGGCGGCAATATCGCCGGCACTGAGGGTGCCACGCTGGCCCATGCGACGCGGATCGATACTGCTATCGAGCGGCACGATGGTGGGCTGGCCGTTCTTGGAGAAGGCGGTGGACGGGTAGTGCATCACCGAGTCGATATCGTAGCTACCGACCGGGTCGACCTGGTCGGCGCGCAGCTTGGTGAACTGGTCTTCCAGGCCAGTCTGGATGTTCTCGGTCAGCACGCGCACATAGTTATCGCGGTCCGGGCGCATTTGCTCATGCATCCAGCCCAGGGCGTGGGTGATTTCATGGGCCACGGTGCCGACGCGCTCGCAACCATCGCCGATCGAGATCTTCTGTTCGCCACCATTCATGCCGACATACGACCAGCAGCCGTCCTCCGACACAAAGCGCACGAAGTTGGCTTCGCTGCCACGCTCGGCAAAGCGCACGGCAGTCTTGCTGCTGATCAGTTGCATGCCGGCAGCGATGGCGTCGCGCTTGGCCTTGCTCAGCGAGGGGTCGAACATATACACCACGGTATTGTTCGGCCAGACGCGTGCGCCCTTGGAATGATTGTCGCGGGAAACCGGGCCGCCAGTCTTGGCGACCGGGGCGGTCAGGGCTGGCCAGGTGATGCCGCTGCGCTGCACATCGTCGTGGTTGCCCAACACGATATCGCCGAGCATGGCGCGGCCATTGACTACCGTGTAGGAGACGGTGTCGTCGCTATTCTTGATCTTCGCCTTGGCGGTGCTGATGCGGCGCGGTGTGTTCAGTTCCGGTGTGTCGTCAGCCCAGCTGTTGATGCCGACGGCGGCCAGTGCGAGCGCCAGGGTAGTGATGTTGAGTTTCGTCATGGTTGTAGTCCTGAAGTAGTCGGCAAAATCAACGTGCGATGGCATACAGCGACAGGCCCGATACGGCAGCCTTGGCGTCGATCAGCAAATAGGCCTTGCCAGCGCGCGGCGACTTGATCAGCAGGGTTTCTGCATTGCCATTGCCGGTCGATGCGGCATCAAAGCTGCTGCTGGTGGGCACGCTGCCTTGCTTGACATACAGGTTGGCATCGCCCGAGCCATTGCCAAGGCGCACGCTCAGGAAGCTGGTGTTGGCAGGTACATCGATCACATACAGGAGTTGACCATTGGCGGCGGCTTTCAGATCGGTAACCGTACTGCCATTTGCCAGCGCAACCGGCGTCTGAGTGCCAGTGCCAGTGCCAGTGCCGGTGCCAGTGCCAGTGCCAGTGCCAGTGCCAGTGCCAGTGCCAGTACCAGTCCCGGTGCCAGTCCCGGTGCCAGTGTAAGGCTTGCCGCCGGCGAATTCGCCGCCGGTGGTGGCCGTCTTCACCCAGGCGGCGAATTCGTCGTCATGGGTGTTCTTGATGCGATTCAGGATGGCGGTGTAGCCGGCATAGTCGCCGGTGCGCATGGCGGCCAGCATGGCCTCGACTTCATCGCGATGGCGCTCATGCATAAAGCGCACCGCCAGGTAGCCCCATGGATAGGCGCGATTCTGGTAGTCGGACATGCTGTAGTTATTGTCGAAAATGGTCGACAACTTGTAGGTGCCAAGGCGGCCCTTGTTCAGTGCTTCGCTATTGCCGTTCTGGTACGAGTAGTACTCGGCGACACCTTCGCCCCACCACACGGTGCGATAGCTATTGGACTTGTTGAAATCGCCCTCCTGGTCATAACGGCCATCCAGGTAGTGGACGTATTCATGGGTCAGGTTCCACACCTCGAATACCGGGCGCTTCCATGATGCTTCGTGGGCAATAAAGCGCGGCACATTGCCGGGCTTGGAGGGATTGCCTTCCAGATACATGCCGCCGTTGTCGGTGCTGATCCCGAAGATGGCGCCGGCATAGGTGCTGTAGTTGTTGTAATCGTGGAATACCACCACTTCGAGGCTGGTATTCAGATCATTCGGTACCGGCTTGCTGGCCAGCGGGTTGGTATTGCCAAAGCGGCCGTAGTGGAAGATCTTTTCTTCGGCGGCCAGGATGTCGCACGAGCCTTTCAGTTGCTCCTGGGTCATCTGCTGGGCGCGGATGGTCACCGTAGGGCCGCACTTGTAGGTGATCGGCAGCACGGCGGCTTGCAGATCGCCGCTCAGATTGCAGGTGCCGTAAAAGCTGCAGTTGTTCTTGTCGTAGTAATTGGCGCCATCGGCGGCGGCCATATAGATCGAGGCGCCGCTACCTGCAATGGTATTGCCCTTGATCATGTTCAGGATGTTGGGCTGCACTTCGGCCTTGCGTTCCGGGTATTGCAGGAAGCGCGCCAGTTCACGTGCGGCATTGGCCAGCATGAATTCCGAATCGGTACCGCGCAGCTTCAGGTTGCGGCGATAGAAGCTGTCGAGCGCGGCGGCATAGCTGCCATCGGCCTTCATCAGCGCCTTGAAGTCGGCATTCTGGTGGCCACGGAAATACACGGTGAAGATGCTGTTGTAGGCATTGCGCATGGAACGCAGATTGTTTTGCGCATCGCCATAGCCATCGAGCATCTGCTTCATCAGCGGCATGAAGCGGGCGTTTTCTTCCGAGGAATCGATAAAGGTGATCGCTTCGCCAAGGATGTTGCCGTTCTCATTGCTCAGCGTGAAGATCGCCTTGTTCTTGAAGAAGGCGTCCAGTGCCGGGCGCTGGGCAGCCACCACATTGGCGCCATAGTTGCCGACGGCTGCCTTGTTGTAGTACTGCACATAGGAGCCGGCGCGCAGGAAGGTGATGATTTGCGCGATACCCTGGCGATTGCTGCCGTCATAGCTGGCGCCGAGGCGCTCCAGCTCATTGAGTGCGGCAATGTATTTGCTTTCCTGGAACACATCATGGGCGCTGCTGCCGCTGAGGCTGTACAGCTCGTTGAGGCAGGAGGTGGTCGATGCCTTGATGGCATTGATCAGCGCAGCACCGCTCACATTGGCATAGGCGGATGCGGCCGCGCAGCCGGCGTCGGCGGCGACATTCGGGTCGCGTGGTGCGCGGTTATTGGTGGCTGCATCGACCTGCGGGCGCGGATCGCCGCGATCGGCCTTGCCGACGACGGATTCGCGCGGATCGACCGTGCCATTGTGCATGCTGGGTGGCAACGGGCCATCGGCCTGGGCGGTGATGAAGCAGCTTGCAACGGCCAGTGCTGCAGCAGCCAGAACTGGCTTGCGGTGGTTGAGCGCCATGAGTGTGCTTACTCCTAAGTATCGGTTTGGATGGCCAGGGGCGAGCGGATGTCGCTCATCAAATCCCTGAAAACGCCTGCCTTGGGGGAGGGCGTCGTGTCATATGCCGCCGGTGCGCTGGTGAGGCGCCCGCCCGATGGGTCGGGTAGCGTACAATGACGTCGGCACCAGAAATGCGTGCTCTTGTATGACATGGGTATATTCTCTGGCAAGGAATATATAATGTCAACGTCATTGCGCGGAATGCGCAGCCATTCTGACTCTGCGGCCGTCGATTGCCTGTGTGTGCAACCGTTTGCATGGCAGGCGCACATTGCGCCAAGGCATAAAAAAAGGCTGCCGAAGCAGCCAAACCGATACTAGGGGTGTTGCAGGGCAGCGTGTTCACCAAACACGCTGCCCGGTACTGCGCTTACATCGGAGCCAGGGTGAAGCTCAGACCGCCGGTAGCCGACTGAACTACGGCAACGCCATCCGCCTCGCTCACTGCGCCGATATTCAGGCCGCTGTTCACCGACTGCAGCTGGTAGCCGCTAGCCGCAGGCTTCGGGCAGAACTGCTGGGCTGCTGCGCTGCTATTGGTGGCAACTTGCAACTCGGCGCCGCCATTCTTGCTGCCGCCAGCTACTTCCAGTGCCAGCTTGCTTTGCGCGCTGCTGATCACATAGGCGCCATTGCTCAGGCGTTGCAGTTCCCAGCGCTGTGCGCCACCGTCTTGCCACAGGATGGCAGGGGCGCCAGCGATATCGCCAACCGGCAGCAGGCTCTTGCGCTGACCTGCGGTGCTGATCTGGTAGCTGCGCTTGGTATCAATCACCGTGTCGCAAACCGGCTTGTTGCCGCCGCCATTGCCACCACCTGTACCACCGCCGGTACCGCCGCCGGTACCGCCACCCGTGCTACCACCGGTACCCGGTGCCGACCAGTAGAAGGTGATGCCACCGTACACCACTGGCTTTTCCTTCGAGCAGCTGACCGGTGCGCACAGCGAACCCGGGATGATGTAGTTGGTAACAACCTTGCCATCGACAATCACGGTGAACTCATAGCTCTTGCCGTCGAGGCTCACCTTGTCGCCAGTGCGATAGCGACCGGCCTTGTCGAAGGGCTTCTCGGTGCCGGTATTGCCGCCACCATTACCACCACCATTGCCACCGCCGGTGCCGCCGCCGCTCGTATCCTTGGCAACGCTCACTTTGAAGGCAATGGTCGACTCGTGACCGCTGGCTGCAACAGCGCGCAGGGTGATATTGGCGGTGCCGAATGCCTTGGCGACCGGGCTCACATTGACCGTGCGCTGGTTGCCGGTGCCGGCGACGATGGTGACACCGCTGGCTGCGACGACGCTTTCGTTATCGGACTTGATGTCGAACTTCAGGCTCTTGAGGTCAGCATCGCTGCCGGCTACGTCGAGGGTCAGCTTGCCGCTCTTGTCCTGGTCGATCAGCAATTCCTTGGCCGACAGGGCCAGCTTCAGGTCAACCGCACCGGTGTCGCCAGGGTAGAAGTTGCGCAGCGAAGCAACGTCACCAGGACTCAGGTCGGCACGTTGGCCCAGGCGCTTCGGATCGATCTTCGGATCTTTCGGCGTGATGGTCGGCTGGCCGTTCTTGCTGAATGCCCAGGTCGGGTAGTGCATGACCGAATCGAGATCATAGGCGCCGATCGGGTCCACCTGGTCAGGACGCAGCTTGGTGAACTGGCCCTTCAGGGTGTCGGAGATATTGTCTTCGTTCACCGTGATGTAGTTGTCACGGTCAGGACGCATATGCTCGTGCATCCAGCCCAGGGTGTGGATCAGCTCGTGCGCGGCAACGCCGGGGCGCTCGCAACCATCACCGATCGACACCGGCTGCTCGCCACCCTTCATGCCGGCATAGGCCCAGCAACCGCCCGAGGAGATGAACTTGACGTAGTTAGGCTGGTTGGTGCGCTCGACAAAGCGGATGGCAGTCTTGTCGGAAATCAGCTTCATGCCGGCAACGATGGCATCACGCTTTTTCTGGGTCAGCTCAGGGTCGTAGGTGTAGTAGACCGTGTTGTTCGGCCAGCGGGTGGCGCTCTTGAAGTGGTTGTCTGACGGCCGATTTTGTGCGTCCTTGGTTTGTTCCGACTTTGGCTGGGTCCAATTGCTGACAAACAGCGGTGGAATGCCCATACGCTGCACATCTGCATGGGTACCAAGGGCAATGTCGCCCAGCAGAGCCATGCCGTTTACTACGGTGTAGGTCAGGCGGGTATCAGTGTTCTGGATGACAGCGGTAGCCGTTTCCACTTTGCGTGGCAGCTGCAGTTCAGGATTGTCGCCTGCGGCGGCCAGGGCGGCGGTGCTCAGCAAGGCGGAGGCGACCGATGCGGCGAGGAAGTTGTAGCGGGTTTTCATGATGGGAAAGTTCCGTTCACAAGTTGGTCGGATCAGCGCGTGGTGGCGATCAGGGACAGGCCGTTGGCGGCGACAGGCGCATCAACCGTCAGGTAGTAGCGGCCGGCCTTGGGCTGGGTGATCAGGAGGGCTTCGACATTGCTGCCCGATTCGGACTTGGCATCGCTGCTGGTCTTGCTTGGCTCGGCGCCAAACTTGGCGTAGAGGTTGGCATTGCCGGTGCCGGCGCCGGTGCGCACAGCCAGGAAGCGGGCATTGGCCGGCACGTCGATGGTGTAAACCTGCTTGCCGCCAGCGGTGATGCTGACGCCAGTCACGGCAACGCCGCTTTGCAGGGCGGTTGCGTTACCACCGCCGGTGTTGCCACCACCATTACCGCCGCCATTGCCGCCACCTGGATTGGTGGCGCAGCTCACGCCAACCTGGTTGAAGGCAGCGACCACATCGGCGCTCTTGTAGCCACGGTCGGTAGCAGCCTGGATCACGCCGCATGCGCCTTCGTCAAAGGTGCTGTTGGACTTCCAGTACAGCTTGTTGGCCAGCATGAATACTTCAAACGCCTTGCGTGCGTCCCAGCCGGCGGTGGTGCCGAGCAGGGCGAAGGCCTTGTTGTAGACGCCGCTGGAGTGTTGAACATTGAGCGAATTGGTGAACTTGCTGGCGTGGCCAATGGAGCGGCCATCT
>NZ_JAYRLZ010000166.1:0-9508 GCF_041904975.1 Chitinimonas sp.
ATCGGCATTCTCGGCGCGGTAATGGGGCTGATCCATGTGATGGAAAACCTGTCCGACCCCTCCAAGCTCGGTGCCGGCATCGCGGTGGCCTTTGTCGCCACCATCTATGGGGTGGGTTCGGCCAATCTGTTCTTTCTGCCCATCTCCAACAAATTGCGCCAGGTGATTGCCATCGAGGTCAAGCGACGCGACATGATCGTCGAGGGCCTGGTCGGCATTGCGCACGGAGAGAACCCGCGCATTATCGAGAGCAAGCTGCGCGGCTTTATCGTGTAGCGCAGTTCAAGCTGGCTCCTGCGCAATGTAAACCCGAACATCTGTAGACACAGAGTTCACTGAGCACACAGAGCACACGGAGACCACCTGGGTAGACTTCGCCTTTCTCCGTGTGCTCTGTGTTCTCCCTGTTCTCTGTGTCTGCAGGTTTTGCCTTCTGCACCGTTTTCACGGACGCGTCTACAGAGAAAGCCGGCCCGATGATTGCGCTATTGCGCCTGCTCTGGCGCCTTGTCGCCCTGCTCGACTTCCTGCTGTTCACCGCCTTGATGCTGCTGCTCGCGGCCTTGCCCCGCCCCTGGGTGCGTGCTGCCTATCGCCGGGTATTGCGCCCCTGGTGTCGCAGCTTTGTGCGCGCACTCGGCGTGAAACTGGCGCTGCATCAGCATTATCGCGGCGCCCTGCCTGCGCACTATGTGCTGATCGCCAACCACCCCTCGGCGTTTGAAGATATCGGCATACCGGCGCTGTTTCCGGTGCGCTCGCTCGCCAAGGCAGAGGTGGCGGACTGGTGGATTGTCGGCCGGGTGGCAGTGGCGGCCGACACCCTGTTCGTGCAGCGCGAATCGTCGGCTTCGCGCAAGGCCGCCACCGAAGCCTTGATCGAGGCCGCCCGCCAGGGCAGCAATCTGGCGCTGTATCCCGAGGGCGGCTGCAAGGGCCGGCGCCTGGCCGGGCGTTTTTTCAACGGCGCCTTTATCGCCAGCATGGAGAGCGGCGTGCCCATCTTGCCGGTGTTTCTGCACTACCACGCTCAAGAGACCTTCGAGTGGGGCGATCAGCATCTGCTGCTCAAGCTGTGGCAAATCGCCACCGCCGCCAACCCGCAGGTCGATTACCACGTGTTCGAGCCTATCGACCCACGCCATTTCAGCTCGGCCGAAGCGATGAAGGACCACGCCTATCGGCTGTACCAAGGCTGGCAGCGGCGCTTTCTCGAATAAGCTGCTCGCGTGCCGGACACACCACAAGGCTGTTGTGCTAAAGCCGGCACAGTGACATCGTCATCAAACCAGCCGAAGTGAGCAGGCTATAATCGGCCCGGTCCATCGTCAGGTCGTGTCCATGCTGTTTTCCCGCCGCCCCAAAAATATTCCCAATGCCTCGAAACGCGATGCCAATCCGCTGCCGCAGCCGATTGCCGCAGTGCTGCGCGAGAGCTGGTGGCTGGCAGCCGTGGTCGCGGGTCTTTATCTGGTGATCATTCTGGCCAGCTACCATCCGGGCGACCCGGGCTGGTCGCATGACGCCACCCGTGCCGCCATCCACAACAAGGGCGGCAGCTTCGGCGCCTGGCTGGCCGATGTATTGCTGTATCTATTCGGCTTTTCTGCCTGGTGGTGGGTGGTGTTCTGCCTGGCCGCCATCCTGTGGGGCTATCGGCGCTTGGAAAAAGTGCAGGGCAACCACCGGCTCGCCATTGTCGCCATGTCCGGATTCATGATGCTGATCCTGTCCAGCTGTAGCCTGGAAGCGTTGCGCCTGGGTAGCTGGCAGATTGCGCTGCCCTATGTGCCCGGCGGCATGCTGGGCCTGGCGCTGGGTGGCTGGCTCTACCATGTACTGGGCTTTACCGGCGCCACCTTGATCCTGCTCGCCGTGTTCGCCATCGGCCTGTCGCTGTTCGTCGGGCTGTCCTGGCTGAACCTGATGGAAACGGTGGGCGGCTGGCTGGAAGATCGCTTCATCAAGCTTTTCAGCCTCTACCAGGCCCGCCAGGATCGCAAGATCGGCGAAGAAGCGGCCAGTGCCCGCGAAGCGCGAGTAACTGTCGAGAAACAGAAGTTCGAAGACGCACCTGCTTTACGCATTGAAGAGCCGACGCTAGACATCCCCCCGGCCAAGTCCATCCTGCGCGAAATCGAGCAAGAACAAAAAGCCGCCGAAAAAGCGCGCATCGCCGAGGCGCAAGCCAGCCTGTTCGAAGACGATGAGCTGCCACCTTGGAATGATGTCGAAGACGATGTGCCGCCGGCACAGCCGCAGCCGCATCAAGCGGCGCCGCTGGCGCCGGTCAAACCGAAGACCGTCAGCAAGAAAACGCCGCCGCTGGTGCAATCCGGTCGCGCCGAATTGCCCAGCATCACCCTGCTGGCGCCTCCCCCTTCCACCCAGGAAGTGGTCAGCCACGAAACGCTGGAATACACCTCGCGCCTGATCGAGCGCAAGCTGGCCGACTTCGGCGTGGAAGTGAAAGTGGTGGCGGCCTACCCCGGCCCGGTGATTACCCGCTACGAGATCGAGCCGGCCACCGGGGTGAAGGGCAGCCAGATCGTCAATCTGATGAAGGATCTGGCGCGCGCCCTGAGCCTGGTATCGATCCGGGTGGTGGAGACCATCCCCGGCAAGACCTATATGGGCCTGGAGCTACCGAATCCGAAGCGGCAGATCGTGCGCCTGTCGGAGATCCTCGGCTCGCAGCTCTACGACGATGCCGGCTCGCTGCTGACCATGGCACTGGGCAAGGACATCTCCGGCAAGCCGGTGGTGGCCGACTTGGCCAAGGCACCGCATATGCTGGTGGCCGGCACCACCGGCTCGGGTAAATCGGTGGCGATGAACGCCATCATCCTGTCGTTTCTGTACAAGGCCACGCCCGAGGAAGTGCGCCTGATCATGGTCGACCCGAAGATGCTGGAGTTGAGCATCTACGAAGGCATCCCGCACCTGCTGGCCCCGGTGGTCACCGATATGAAGCATGCCGCCAATGCGCTCAACTGGTGCGTGGCGGAAATGGAAAAGCGCTACCGCCTGATGAGCGCCATGGGGGTGCGCAATCTGTCGGGCTACAACCAGAAGCTGAAAGAGGCGGAAAAGCGCGGCGAGAAGCCGGTCAACCCGTTCAGCCTGACCCCGGACAATCCGGAACCCTTGACCACCCTGCCCTTGATCGTGGTGCTGATCGACGAGCTGGCCGACTTGATGATGGTGGCCGGCAAACAGGTGGAGCAGCTGATCGCCCGGCTGGCACAAAAGGCCCGCGCCGCCGGCATCCACCTGATCCTCGCCACCCAGCGGCCGTCGGTCGATGTGATCACCGGCCTGATCAAGGCCAATATCCCCACCCGCTGCGCATTCCAGGTCAGCAGCAAGATCGACAGCCGCACCATTTTGGACCAGATGGGCGCCGAGGCCCTGCTCGGCCAGGGCGACGGCCTGTTCCTGCCTCCGGGCAGCGGTTATCCGCAGCGTATTCACGGCGCCTTCGTGGCCGATGAAGAAGTGCACGCGGTGGTGGAATTTTTGAAGAGCCAGGGCGAGCCTGACTATATCGAGGGCATCCTCACCGGCCAAGTGGAAGGCATGGGCGGCGAAGCTGGCGGCGGTGAATTCAGCCTCACCGGCGGCGGCGCCGCTGGCAACGAAGGCGACGATCTGTATGACCAGGCAGTGTCTTTCGTGCTGAAAAGCCGCAAGGCATCGATTTCGGCGGTGCAGCGCCAGCTGCGCATCGGCTACAACCGCGCCGCCCGCCTGATCGAACAGATGGAACAGGCCGGCCTGGTCAGCCCGATGGAAACCAATGGCAATCGCACGGTACTTGTACCGGCACGCGAGGAATAGCGCACAGGCAGCCCGATTGCGCATTACCATGCCGGCCTGCCCTGCCAATCCATACAGACCCATCAACCATGACCGACAATCTCTACGCCCCACCGAAATCCGATCCCGGCAGCTATGCCGAAACCAGCGCGAATGGTGGTTTCTATGTGGTATCGCCGAAGAAGTTCGCCGTACTGTTTTTCGCCACCCTGGGTGCTTATCAGCTCTACTGGTTTTTTCGAAACTGGAAGGCGTATCGAGCCAATAGCGGTGAATCGGTCTGGCCTGTTCCACGCGCCTTCTTTTCGATTTTCTTTACCCATTCGCTGATGCGTAAAGTGCATGCCCAGCTCAGCCGCGTTAGCCCGAGCTGGTCGGATGACCCGCGCAAGCTGGCTACACCCATCGTGATCCTGACCATCGTATCGATGCTGATTTCGAACAAGAATACCGATTCGGTGTATTCCGATCTGCTGACGCTGGTGTTTCTGCTGCCGCAGTATCTGCTGTTCTCTCGCGCCCAGGCTGCCATCAATACTGCCAGCGGCGACGCAGAGGGTCACACCAATAGCCGCTTCAGCGTGGCTAACTATATCTGGATCGTGCTGGGCGCCCTGCTCTGGGCTCTGTATGCATGGGCCATGGTAGAAAGCTATCTGGGCAAGGCGGCAGGCTAGCGGCGCCTTAGTAGCCATCGGCCAATACAGCAGGCATCCAGCGCGCCAACTCGCCCAGATCGAGCACCTGTCCGCCCGATGCGCTGCCAAGGTAATAGGCATGACCATTTGCTACCGCCAGATAGGCGCCGGTCTGGCCGTAGTGGCGGTAGTAATAGTCAGCCAGCACAGCGCTTGGCCCGTCTGGCTTACCGAAAAGCCCAAGGTAGCTGCGCTCGGCCCAGTTGAATAGCCGGTCGGCCTGTGTATTGGGCCCGGCGGCCACTGCGCCTATGGTGGTGGCGCTGGCGGCGCCCAGCCGATCGTAAGCAGCAGTAGCGGCGCTGCTTACCGCCTTGCCGGCCAGGGGTGAGCCCGGCAGCGGCAGCAGCGCATTGATCGCGCTACTGCCTGTCGCGGCCAGGCTGCGGCCATCGATGTCACCCAGCGCTACCGGTGCGGCAGCAAATGGCGCCGCCGCAGGCACTGTCGATGCACTGCCCTCGGGCAAGTTGCTGCATCCTGATGCGGGCAGGCCGGCATTGCCGTTCCACCAGTAATTGCCATTCATGGCAAGACTGGCTTGACCGTCGATCACATTCAATGGGCAAGGCAGTGTACTGCTGCTGCCGATCACCTTCCCGAAGCTGCCGGCTGCCGAGGCAAACAGATTGTTGACCACGGTAAGGCGGGCACTCTGCAGGGGCTTGCCGACCGGTGCCGGTGCAGTGGAGCCCACCCCCCAGCACGGGTTGACAGTGACATAGTCAGACTGTGCCGGGTCCCACCATTGGCAGTCGCTGCCCGCCCCTTCGGCAGCGCCAAGTACCACGCTATCGTGCACCCGGATGGCATCGCCGCCATTCACCGTGCCGCCGGCACTGGGCACCACGTAGGCAGCGGTAAACAGGATGCTATTGTTGATGGCGGTGCAATCGCTGCAGCCGGAAAACTCCAGCGCCGCCTCGCGCGCATCGATGATCAGGTTATTGCGGGCAATCAGGCGGCTGGCCTCGTAGTTCCATAGCCCATCGGCCGAGAAGTAATAGCTGGCATCGGTATTCTCCCCCCCGAGCTCCACCCGCCTTACCCGGTAGAAGGTATTGCTGTCGAACAGGATATCGGTCGCACCGCCCTTGGCTTCGATACCCTGTCCGCCGCCAGTGTGGCTGATCACATTGCGACAGAAGGCGGCGCGATGCACGCCGACATTGTCGATGCCATGGCGCGAAGTCTGCCTCACACCATTGTCGAGCACCCACAGGTCTTGTACCTGATTGAACTTCATACCGTCGAGCGACTGGCCTTCGCTGGTCTCGGCGTCTTTTTCATTGGTCTCAAACAGATTCTGGATGGTGGTGCGCCGCACCACCAGATGGTGCGAGGGCAGATAGCGACCATAAATGCTGTAATCCAGAACGCCGCCGACCACGGCGCTGCGCCGCGCATCGATCGCTTCGCCGGCGATATGCACGCCGGCCGCTGCCTGCAAAGGCTGCGGATCAGCATGGCGCCGACCATCCCAGGCGCCAACCTCGCGTGGACCAATGGTTACACCATCAATTGCCACAAAGGCGACGCCGAGCAGGTTCAAACCCTGGCCCAGTTGCGTTGCATTGGGGCGGCTATCGCTGGCGACCAGATACACCGGCGTAGCGGCAGTGCGCTGCAGCCGCTGCACGAAAACTTCTGCGCCCAGATTGTCGGCATACAAGCCCGGCGCCAGGCGAATGCGTACCGGTACCGTAGCAAGCTCACGGGCCTGGGCGAAGGCCTGGCGTATTCCTCGGGTCCCCTCGGCCGGAGCCACATCGATATTGGTCCAGGCAGATTCTGCAATCTGATCAACGAACAATGGGTCATGACACGCTGGCGCAGCAGCAAGCACCTCGAAACTCGCCAATAGCATCAGCAAGCAGCAGTGTACCCGGCGCTTCATGTCTCCCTCCTTTGCACCTCAGCCCAGAAAAAGCCGGTTGCCTATCAGCTTCGTCACCTTGGCTAGCATAGGCTGGCAAGCCCATTTGCGCCCACTGGCTTATGATGTGCGGCCGATGGTTGCCATTTACCGTTGCCCCCACTGGCGCTATGGTCACAAGCTGACGACACAGGACACGCCCGATGACCAACAGACAAAACAGAGGGCCGATGCAGGTATTGGTGCTGCTAGCGCTTTGGCCATGGGTCAGTGGCATTGCAGCCAGCTTCGACTGCCAAAAGGCTCGCTCCCCGGCGGAAAAGCTGATCTGCCAAGATAGCGAGCTTTCCCGCCTCGATGAGGAACTATCTGGACTGTATCAATTGGTCAAACGCCAAGTGGGCGACAGCAAGGCATTCCAGCAGCAAACCCGCGCGAGTTGGAAGCAGCGAGAGCAATGTACGGACAAGGCCTGCCTGCAGGACTGGTACCGGCGCCAGCAAGCCAACCTGAGCCGGCAAATCGGCGCACCTTGCCTCAGCTACCGTCAACCGGTCGCCCTCAGTGGCAAGCTGCAGCGCCTGACTTTTGCCGGCCCTCCCAATTTCGAAAGCGTTGCTCGGGGCGATGCCGCCGAGACCGGCTTCTACCTGAAACTAGGGCAGCCGGTATGCACCACCGGCAATCCGGATGACGACGAGATGTATCTGCCTCAACGAGGCGTGGCCTTGGTACAGCTGGTACTCGATACCCAAGGCTATGCCGCCCTACGCCCCTACCTCGATCAGTCGATCAGCCTGCAGGGCAGGCTGTTTGCACAGCATACCGGCCACCACCACGCCCCATTGTTGTTGGAGTCAGTGACGCTCGGCAAGCCATAGACTAGACTTTTCTGGTCGGCGGCATGCTGCCTTTGCAGAGCGAGGTCGCCAGCCTGTTCACCAATACTTCTGGGGCCCTGATGACACACATCGGCAAATCTTGGCTGGCAAGGCTGTGTGTCCTGCTACTGGCAGGCGTGTCGCACATACCAATCTGGGCGGCGCCACTTGAGGTCTATGTCAACGAGGTCGAACCCTACACCCTGACCAAGGACCCTGCCCGACGTGGGCTCCAAGTGGAAATCATGGAGGAGGTATCGCGTCGCACCGGCTTGCCGATGAATATCAAGTCGGTACCCTATGCCCGTCTCGACTTTGTGCTGAAAAACCAGGTGGCCGATGTCGCCGCCCACTTTCCCGATGGCATGGAGCAATGCTGTGTTGATCTGGGCCTGTTGATCAGCTTCAAGTCGCAAATATTGAGCATGGCCGGCGCGCCCATTACCAGCATCAGCCAATTGCAGGGCAAAACCCTTGGCATGCCACGCGGTGCATTTTTTGATGACCGGGTAAACAAAGACCCGCAGATTCGCCTGTATGAAATCGTCGATCCGTTTCAAGGCATCAAGATGATGCAAGGCGGCAGAATGGATGCATTGGTGTCTTCGCACTATATCCAGGTACATGCCATGCGGCTGAACAATATCTCCCGCTCGGAATTCGCCCCACCGCTGGTGATAGGTGAAAAGTCGTATAACCTTTACGCGCGCAACAGTCTGCCCGAGGGCATCAGTCAAAAAATCCGCAACACCTTGGCCGATTTGTACAAATCCGGCGCAATCCGCGAAATCATCAAGAAGTATGAATAAATACGCACCACCAATCTCGACGATTCCGTCTAACCCAAATAAATAGCCCAGATGCACACACTCATCAAATCGCTCGCCCAGTTCAATTATTTCTGGGCGGCGGTGCTATGGCTGCCCTTGGCTGCAGTCGCTCAGGTACAGGGTCAGTTACGCAATCGCAGCGTATTGATACCGCTCTTGCTAAGCCTGTGCGCCGGCCTTTATTCCGCCAAGCTGAGCCTGTTCAATCCCGGTGCCATGCGGCTGGACATGGTGGTATTGCTGCCGCTGCTTGCCATTGTCGGCGCCATTTGCGGCCTCGATCTTGTCCGGGATGAACTAAAAACACTGGGGAGGCTGTGCCTGAGCGTATCCATTCTGACCATACCGGTGATATTGGGTACAGCCTATGAGGCATCCGTCAGCACATCCGAGATTCAAAATAAAAATCGGCGGCAATTTGAAGCCGCGTTTAGCAACCAACAAGCAGAATATAATTATTTCGGCAAAATCGACAGTAGCAGCCACCCCTGGTCGGCCTATTACTATTGCGACAACATGCAGGATGATCGCTATCGCCATTTGATCATCAATGACCAGGGAAAATTCTGGCTATATGGTGATTGGCTTTCGCCGACCATCGGCAATGCTACGACTGCCCCCGCTAACCCGCAGGCGTTTATCGGCAGTACCGATCCGCGCATGGGGTCCATTACGGAAATCGCTTTGACCCGTAGTAGTCCGGGTGAAGTCGTTGCACGCATCTCGGTGGGCAAACCCGCCCATATCACTACGGCGACCTTCCGGATAAAACAGCCGCCGCGTTTTCCCAAGGCGGCGGCTGATATGCCGCGCTGAGCGGCGTAAGGTGCGGCTTTAAAACGGCAACAAACGCATATCGAATGCCCGCTCGCCAAACCAGCCCAGCGATATCAGCGCGATGGCGAACGAGCCACCTTGCAGCACAAAGCGCCGATACAGCAATTGCTGGCGCAACCAGAAGGCCAGTGGCAAGAATCCGACCACGATGGCCAATTGACCCAGCTCGACACCGAGATTGAAGCCAAACAGCGAAGCAAGCAAAGAGCCGCGCCCCAGATCCAGCTCGGCCAGCGCACTGGCAAAGCCGAAGCCGTGAATCAGGCCGAAGGCAAAGGTCACCAGCCAGCGCCGGCGATGTACCAGCGGGTAGAGATTATTCAAGGCAGCCAGCAGGACTGACACCGCAATGGCCGACTCCACCAGACGCGAGGGCAGGCGCACGATATCGAGTGCCGCAAGGCATAAGGTGATCGAATGAGCGACGGTAAAGGCGGTGACGATGCCGATCGCGTCTTTCAATACTGGCTTCAATGCATCAGCTGGCTGCCAGCCCGCCGCCCGGCCAGATTGCGGCACCAGGATCATCACGGCAGGTATCAGCAAGGAAATCAGGAACAGGATATG
>NZ_JAYRLZ010000167.1:0-9462 GCF_041904975.1 Chitinimonas sp.
AGGCCTTCACCACCCAGCTGGTGGCCCTGTTCACCCTGGCTGCCACCCTGGCCAAATTGGGCAACAAGCTTGATGCAGCCGGCGAAGCAGCCGCCCTCGACGCCCTGCGCCAGCTACCCGGCAGCGTGCAGCACGCGCTGAATCTGGAGCCGCAAATCAAACCCTGGGCCGAGCGCTTCGCCGCCAAGCAGCATGCGCTCTACCTCGGGCGCGGCCTGCACTACCCGATCGCCATGGAAGGCGCGCTCAAGCTCAAGGAAATTACCTACATCCACGCCGAAGCCTACGCCGCCGGCGAACTCAAACACGGCCCGCTCGCCCTGGTGGACGAAGCCATGCCAGTAGTGGTGATCGCCCCGAACGACAGCCTGTTGGAAAAAGTGAAGTCCAATATGCAGGAAGTGCGCGCCCGTGGCGGCGAGCTATTCGTATTCGCCGACCTCGATAGCCACTTCGGCGAAAGCGACGGCGTCCACGTCATCCGCACCCCACGCCACGTCGGCCTGTTGAGCCCGGTAGTCCACGCCATCCCGGTACAACTACTGGCCTACCACACAGCACTGGCGCGAGGGACGGATGTGGATAAGCCGAGGAATCTGGCCAAGAGTGTGACGGTGGAGTAGGTGGGGCGTTGGCGACGTGGTGATGTGTTCTTTGGCAAAATAGTCCGGGACAGGGCATTAAAGTCCGGGACACGGCATTAATGTCTGGGACTGGATGAACCCAAATGTTCTTGGACTAAATCCGGGGGAGATGGCAACAAAGTCTGAGACAAAATAACTTAAAGAAGCAAAGCGCCTATACGGGGCGGTGCAGCCAGCCCAAGCAACGCAATTTGCCAAGGGCAAACGCAAACAGCTGCAGTCCTATTGATCCGATCCGTGGAGCCACGCGTGGCAGCTCGCAACGATAATTCTTGCGACTGCTCTGTGCGTGGGCCCACAGAGACCGATACGACTGGAGCCTGTCGTCAAATGGCCTCAACTGCCGGCTTTAGACTCTCTCGCAGTGTCGCCAGAGGTCCTTGAAGACGCGCGACTGCTTCTGCGAACGCTGCCTTAGAGAGACAGGCTCTCTTTTCGGCGAGCCTCTCCGTGCCGAAATCGCCCACCTGTACGTTGTCAGGTAGGCGCTCCGCTGCTAGCAAGACTTGGTGGTGCAAGCCTGCCGCCTTGCCAAGGACTTCGACCATCTTCGAAAGATTGGGGTCGTCCTGGCCGGACTGCTGCAAGGTGTCGACAACGAAGGGGAATAGTGGGGAGTCGCCCCACTCTGCGTTAGTCGCGAGCATGGCCAAGTGGACAGCCAGCATGGAGCGAGGTGCCGAACTGCCCCCGGATTGGGCACGTGCACCAGGCTTGGGGTCGCCGATTTGCTCGTCAATAGGAACACCAACCAAGTTGGACAAGCTTGAGACCTGCGAGGAGAAATACTGTCGCACTGCCGCAAGTCGATCAGGATCCTCGAACTTCTTGACCTGGTGGTCTGCTTTGGCCTTCTCTTCCTCGAGCTTTTTCAAGACCCCTGATAGTTCTCCGCTCACGCGCTGGAAGGCTGTGTCGAGCGTCTTCTTGCTCTGGGATGCAAGCACTTCCTCAAGCCTCAGCTTGGCTCTACGCTCCTGCTGGAGCAAGTCCAGTTCTGCGATGCCGCGCTCTACTTGCCGCAGGCTGGCACGGATGTTGGCCTCCTTACTGCCGAGTTCATCCGTTTGGCTGCGAAGCTCCATAATGAGCCCGCCAAGTGACTCGGCGTCATTGGAAAGGAGAATCCGAGCATGGAAGGAGTTCTCGTGCACGATCCCGCATGTGGGGCATTCAATGGCCTCACCAGCACGGTCCGCCAGATAAGCAAAATCACCCTTCAGCTCGTTGTAGGCGCCCAGTGCTACTTTCAGTTCTGACTGCACCTTTTCTCGAGAGTTGACCAACCCCAGCAACTGCCCGCGAATGCGAACTTGCTCTTGCTGGAGCTTGGTCGCCTTGCGGCCAATTTCTGCTAATTCACTGCGGAACGCCGAGAAGTTGAGTGACGGCAGATTCTTGGGTAGGACATCCTGCACACGCTTGAACGCCGCCCGATGCGCTTCAAGCTCCTTACGTCGTTCGTTTGCACGCTCACCAATCTCAAGCGATAGATGCTTTGCTTGGAAGTAAGCGTTGGGTCGCATTCCGATGAAGGATTCAAAGGTAGCCCCCTTCCAATCCGAGAACTGAGTAAGCTGCTCGAAGGTCTCCCAGCCGGCACCCCAACTACCGTCTTGGTCCAAGTAGAACGGCATGAACATGTACTCTGGACCAGCTTGCGAAAAGGTCGTTGTCTGTGGGCGCTTTAGCTTGAGTTCAAACCCAAAAAAGGCCCCTAGGTGCTTGGACCAAGCACTCATGTTCTCAGCGGAGAATAACAACTGGTCGTTGGCGCCGAACATGCCAAGACGCTTGCCGTCGCGGACAACCATGTAGCTCTTGTCACCGCATGTGAACTCCAGGGCGGCAACCGTGTCTGGATCCCACATCCCAACGTCGCGCTTACGCGTCTTGCATCCGAACACCCAGTAAAGGTTCTTGATGATCCGGGACTTACCCGTCCCGTTCGGTCCCAACAGTAGCGTCTTCTGGCTGAAAAGCTGCTTTCTGGCGCTCCCGTCTCTCGCGGACACGAGCCAGAGCGTCTTGTATGTCACGCGCTGGTTCATTGTTTTTCCTTAGATTCCGGACTAGCCGGAGCAGTGAGTATGTTGAAGTCGATGGCATCGTGAAGCACCAATAGCGCTACAGCGCGGATATAAGGCAAAGGTAGGCCACTGAATTCCGCCGGACTTAACGCCCTGGCTTGTTCAACAACCTCGTTCATCAGCTCACCCAGGGTCGCTCTCGCTCCGATGGCGGCCTCAACTGGGAATCGGGCCTGCTGGAGTGAATTTGCTATCCCTCTGAAAATCATGTTGGTACGGTCGGACGCATCGGCACACACCCTTACACGCTGGGCCTTTATGTCTTTGCGCTCAACGAATGGATGCCCCTCTCGGTCAAGCTCAGCGGTAGCTTCATCAAGCACTTCGCTCACCGGAGCCTTGGACGCCGCGACTTTGGCCAGGATGTCCAGCGCCTGGGACCTGGAGATGATGCGGAACTTGAGCTCGTCAAAGCTGCGCGCATAGGTAGTGCTGGATGCGCGGCTTTGCACTTCGCTTGCCAAAACCCGTGCCGCCACAGAGGTGTGGCTAAGCTGAAACGGAAGGAGACCAGTTGATGACAGCTGTTCGAGCTTGCCGCCGACAAATATCTCCGGCTCGCCCAAGGGTAGGTTGGTCTTATGGACTAAGATACCGGCTAAATCGATTTCCTGGTCGGAGCAGCCTAGCTGCGTGGCGATTGCCTGCTTTATTGGCAACTGTTGCTCTGTCGCCAGGGAAGAAAGGTCAGCGTTTGTAGCGAGTGAAGCTCCACCGGCTTCATCAGGTAGCTTGACCCCGAGGTTGGAGACAAACCTCAGTCTGGCGCGAGAAGAGCCGAACTCTTTCCGGCGAGCGTAGAGTTTCGCCAAGATGGAGTGTTCGTGCGTGCCATCCTGGCGCTTAGTACCTTTTTTGTGTAGGTCCTTCAGAATCCAGACGCCATCTCGTTCATGCTTCTTGATCTGGCAGAACTCCACCTTAGTGGGAGTCTGGGCGGAGTCGAGGATGGCGACATCTTCCTTGACCTCAACGCCAACGGCGAAGTCATCTTCATTACGAAGGAGCTCAGCGATGGAGAGCGCCGCCCACCACTGCTGGAAGGTGAAGCCCAAGCTGGCGTTGGCGCCGTTCTTCTCATCGGTAGGGCGATCCCGAAGTAAGACATCCAGATCATCCCGGATGCCACCCTCCGCGCGCCTTCCCGGGGTTCGCTCTGACATTTCCCCTCCCTCGGGTGCCGTCCTGCTCTGTGCTGGCAAGATCAACGCGTCAACTTGAATCGCCGACGCCGCAGCGGCCCAGTCTATACCTGCTGTTCACTGTTTGATAGAGCTTGAGAGCGACCTCGGTGCCGGTCAATCAGTAACAGACATTAGCTTTGGTTGCTCATTCCTCCTCACGAACGCCAGGCCAGGGCCCCGCTTCGTTGCCATGCAAAGGCTGCTGAGTAATACTCTAAATTTCCGCCAAAAAAGGCGGGAAAATGCAACATAATCAAGGGTTTACGGTAAACCCCTTTGCGTTTATTGAACACTTGAAAAACAACAACTTGCACGTTAGTGGCGCGCTTGGCGCACATCGCAAGGCCAACAACACAACCAAGGAGCTATCGTCATGAGTCCCTGATTCGCAACCGTATAAACAAAAAACGCCACGGTCTGATGAACCGTAGCGCTTTTTGTCCTCGGGGGAGTTCCCTGAGATTTCTTGCGTCGTTGCTTGAAATCTAAACGCGTCAGTCCGGCGCGTCAACTCCCCTTTCGTCGATTTTTTGACCGCAGCGATGCGGGCAACGGGTTCGCTCGTCCCGACGCTGCCGAAAGGGTATCACCATGAGAAAAGGAAAACGCTTCAACCCAGCCTGGATTCGGAAGGCCATAGCCGATGGCCGCGGCACCGGAACCCGGGAGTCTTATACGCCGTGGCATCAAATCCGACGCGCTGATCCGGGAAGTAGGGGGCGCTCGCACCTAATCCAGTGGAAGTTCGCGCGAAATCACCATCTGCTGTCGGACCAGGAGCTGGTGCCTTTTGCGTTCGCTACGATGCTGCCCAATGTCGTCGATGCACGGGAACAGTTTCCGTTGTCGCGTGATGAGCATCGGCCGGAGGCGGCCGGCTATCACGTGTCCCTCCTCAATCGAGTCGCGCCCGGCACGCGCTCGATAGCTTCTGACCTCGAAATCCGGCACCCGATCGTCAGGGCGCTTGGCGATAAAGAGAACTGGGTGCTTTCGACAGACCTCCTTCTGACGCTCATGTCTCCAGCACAGCTACCGACGCTCCTGGCGATCAGCGTCAAAAGTAGCGAAGACGCCAAAGAGCGGCGAAAGCGAGAGCTTCTGCTGATCGAGAAGACTTACTGGGAGGAACAGGGCGGCGAGTGGCTGCTGTTCGTCCCCTCTGATCACTGCCAAGCGATCCGCCGGACAATCATCCAGGCACTCCCGTGGGCGATTGCGTGGCCACCGCAGCCGGAAGCGCGTCTGGAGGAAAGCGCGGCGCTCGCACCATCCCTGGAACGGCTTACGCTACAAGGAGCCCTCACGCTGATCATCGATCACTTGGGCGTTAGCCTGGCCGAAGCGCAGCAGGTCTTTTGGCAATCTGTATGGGCAGGTCGCATCCCGCTTTGCCTGGACCGGTTCAATTTCCACCAGGACCCGATCCACCTCTTTGATCAACCCTCCTTCTGGGCTCAGAACCCCATCTTTTCGAGGAGGTCATCATGGACGGCTTGAAGCAAAACATGGTGCTCCAGATTGAAGTTGAACAGTTCTCAGGGCTCTATCGGGTCGTTGCCCTTCCGGCCGGCGACGATATCGTCTTTCTTGGGCATATCGGGCCAAGCTCCTCGGATTGCGTGGGTCGGCCAACCGCGCCAGTCGGTTCCGTTACTGGTGTACACCGATCCGTTCTCAAGGAGTGGAGCGCATCCGGTTGCGCTCGTTCGGTAAACATATCGGCCCCAGCCAAGATCATGCAAAGCAGTGACAGATTGAATGAGCGAGAACGCAAGCGGTTCGAGCATCGCCAACAGGTGATGAAGCCGTTTCTCGACCATGCGGCGTTGTGTCATGCGCTCTCTGATCCAAAGGGACTTGGCAACCTTGTCAGACCCGTCGCAGCGGAATTCAAATGCAGCCGGTCGACGGTATATCGGCTGTGGGTGCTCCTTTGTATTCACGGCTTTGAGGCGGGCTCACTGCATCCGCGCTTCGACCGTTGTGGCGCGCCTGGCATCATGCGCCCACATCAGGAGGGCCGGAAGAAGGTTGGCAGGAAGACGGTCAAGCAGCGTCTAGGCGACGAAGATCCGGGCAGTGGCTTTGTAATTACCTCGGAGATGAGGCAGCGAATCGTCTGTGCTGCTCGGGTCTGGATGGCGCCGGGACGATCATTGGCGAAGGTATACGATCGCATCATCGAGCAATGCTTTGTCACCCACTATGTCGACATGGATGGCGAGCGCAAGCCGGTATTGCCGGAGGCGAATAATTGCGCCTCAATTTGGCAAGTCAGACACATCATCCGAACGGAAATCTCCAAGCTTGAGAGGCGGCGTAGAAGTACGACCGTAGGCCACTTTGATCGAAATATGCGGGCCCTGCATGGCAAGTCGTTCGACGGCGTCGCCGGCCCCGGCCACTGCTATGCGATCGATTCGACTATTGGCGATATCTATCTCCGTAGTTCGGTGAACCGCGCTTGGATCATCGGCCGCCCCATCGTTTATATCGTGGTCGATATCTGGTCAGCGGCGGTTGTGGGTTTCTACGTCTGTTTACGAGGGCCATCATGGGCGACCGCCAGCATGGCTGTCTTCTCGGCAGCATGTGATCCACAGCTATTGGGGAGCTTGTGGGGCTATGTACCTATGGCAACGTTATGGCCGTACCCAACGCTGCCTTACAAATTTCGCGCAGACCGCGGCGAGTATGTAAGCGATCCAGCCGAGCAAACGGCAGCCGCGTTGGGATTCGGTTGGGAAATCAACGCTAGCTACCGGCCAGACTACAAGGGCTCGGTTGAAGTGCTGAACCGCATCACGAAGGACCAGCAATTCACATGGGTACCTGGCGCCATTAATGCCCGGCGCAGAGAGCTTGAGCTACGCACTGACGTGAAGGAATCAGTCATGACCCTTCAGGAGTACGCTCAGCACTTGTATTACGTCTTTGACGATTACAACCTATGCCCCAGTCGCGGGGACCGTGTCGATGCCGAAATGATGGCAAAAGGGGTCGTGCCTTCTCCGGCGGGCCTTTGGCATTTTGGCCATCAGATCGGCATTGGCTACCAAAAAGAATTGTCCCAGCATCGCCTGATCACGACGCTGCTGCCCGAGCACCACGCGGTCGTCCGCCAGAACGGCCTCTATTTGGGGCAGTTGCAATACCATTCCTCCATCATCGATGAGCAGCAGTGGACCGCGCACGCCCGCAACTTTGGCGTGATGTACAAGCCCGTCCACCACTTTCCGGGCAGCAACTCGCGCATCTGGCTTCCCGATGATCAGAGCGGCAACCTGCACGAGATGTTGCTGCACCCGCAAGCGCGGATCTCGCCGACAAGCACGTTTGATGAATGGCTCGACGTATACGCTTACGAAAAATCGAAGGTTCAGGATAGGGAGCACGCCCGCCTGCAAAAGTCCCTACAGAACCTGGCAAAGCGCGATGCACTCATCAACGAGGCCGCCCGCAAAACCCGCGAGGCCGAGGCCATCTACGATGGCCCATCTCTACCAACCCGAACTGCTCGCGCATTCGAGCAACATGCCCTCGCTTCGGTCGGCGCTGAAGCCGCTCCGCCCGTTGAGCGCGCGGACGAATATGATCGTGTGTTCGAGGATGCCATACAGAAAGCGCTGCAGGCTGCTATGGAAGGCGGTGAGCCATGAAACTCGCCGACCCAGTAGTAATCCCTCGGGGCCACGATGGTAACCCGCTGATTGAAGCCTGCGGCCCCTATTGGACTCACGACCAGATTGCCGTCCACCTCACACAAGCACCGCCTCTGCCGTGCAACATCGAGAGCCTGCCACCGCATTTGCGGATGTATGAGGTGATAGGCATCCGCCAGTTGCATGTTCCCAGCAGCCAAACCATTCGGCTCGCTCAAAAGCTCGACTTGATGCTGCGCGACGGGTACCGCCAGCGCGATCCTCGCGAGCCGGCCACCTGGCGCAGGCTCTACAGCCAACGGCAAGTTACTGGCCTACCTGACTTGGTGCCGTCGGTCATGCCTGTGATTGGCATCTCCGGATCAGGGAAGACCATGGCGGTCCATCGTGCACTAGCGCGATACCCTCAAGTGGTAGTCCACGATCGCTTCCCCAATTTGATCGGGCCGCTGAAACAGTTGATGTGGTTGCGCATCGAAGTACCGTCATCGGGCAAGGCGTCAGACCTTGTTGAGGCGTTGATGCGCGCAACTGACGAGGCATTGGGGGCAGACTATTTCAGCGACTATCTCACTTCGAGAGCCCGTCCGGCCATGAGCATGATGAACCATTGGCTGAATAAGGTCGCCTGCCATTTTGTGGGAGCCATTTTCCTCGACGAAATCAACAACTTGTTCAAGCTGGAAACCTTGGCTGAACAGAAAAAGAAGGTTCGCAAGGGTGAGACTATTGCATTGCGCATCGCAGATGATGAGGCGCTCAAGCTGATCCTGACCCTTGCAAATACGGCACAGTCTGCGCTCATTCTGGGGGGGACGCCTGACTGCATGCCGATTTTTTCAACGCGGTGTAGTACGGCTCAGCGTATGGGTACCGGCGGATTCATCAAGTTGAGCCACTTCGAGACACCAGATGACAAGCAATTCCGCGAGCATCTGTTACCGACATTGTGTCGATATCAATGGTTTGACGAGCACCTTCCACTGACAAATGACCTTGCTGAGTTGATTCATCGCTTTTCGGGTGGCTTGCCGCGGCTCTGTATTGCGCTTTGGATACATGCGCACCAGATGGCAATCGAACGGGGCGGAGTTGGGTTGAACTTCGAGGACTTTATCCACGCGGCCGAGGGGCCGCTTGCACCTGTTCAACCTGCGGTCGCTGCGTTGCTGTCCAACTCGCCCGAGAAGCTCAGCAATTACCGAGACTTGCTTGCTGTTCACGATCCGGTATGGGGGGCCTTGTAACACATCTTCCGGCGACCCCTCTTCACTGAGAGGGGTTTCCAACGTTATCCGAAAACGGCTTCCGAGCGCTTCAGGTAACCAATGAAATTGATCCAGGGAACGCCAACCGTTGGCATGCCGCAGACGGCCGGGATCTTGTAGTTCGCCATCTGCCTGGGAAGCGCTGCCTGAAATTTCTCGTCAGTGACTAGCTCGTGCCCATGAATTTTTGCCGTAGCAATGATCAACAGATCGTTCTCTCCAACGCCACTGCCAAATCTATCCTCAACGATTCCGAGCAGCCCCTTGATTCGGAATGCTTCAAGCAGTATCGCTTCGCTCACCGGTAGCCGCTCAAGGTTGGCATCACGGAGCCAGGCAGAACATTCCGGCACTTTGTGGTCGACCTCGTCGAAAGCGACCGCGGACATCCGAATCAGGCCCGCGTTTATGCGCTCGCCGAACCACGCCCATAAGCCGGGAAACTGCGCCTCGGGGTAGTTATCCCATGCATAGATCATCGATGAGGCGTCAAATTCCTGCATAGTATTGCTCCAACTTATGCAGGTCTTTGATCGTCAGGTTGTCCAGATAGCTACTGGCTTTTGCCAGGGTAATGTGGCGCGTGCTGAGTGCATCGAGTACGGTCTTGA
>NZ_JAYRLZ010000168.1:0-9459 GCF_041904975.1 Chitinimonas sp.
GCGTCCTTGCAGCGATAGGCAACGTGGTGGATGCGATCGATCTTCATCGGATGTCATTCCTGAAAATATAGTCTGGAGGGTCAGCTCATCACCCGGCAAAGCCGGGCGCTCACCCGCAGCGTGAATCAACCGGCGTTTCGCAGATTGATTCCACTCCCCCCGCCCTCGCCGCTGCGAGGGAGCCTCGCTGCCGCTCGGGCCGGGGTCAAAAGCACGGGCGGCTACGCTTCTGTCTTCAACACCCCACGGCGAATCTGGTCGCGCTCCAGGGATTCAAACAGTGCCTTGAAGTTACCCTCGCCAAAGCCATCATCGCCCTTGCGCTGGATGAATTCAAAGAACACCGGGCCGAGCACGGTTTCCGAGAAGATTTGCAGCAACAGGCGCTTGCTGCCGCCTTCGGTGCTGCCGTCGAGCAAGATGCCGCGCATCTGCAATTCGGAGACCGGCTCGCCATGGCCAGGCAGGCGCTCTTCCAGCATCTCGTAATAAGTGTCCTTCGGCGCGGTCATCAGGGGAATGCCGGCCTCGCGCAGCAGGTCGATGCTCTTGAGCAGGTCGTCGGACAACAGGGCGATATGCTGGATGCCCTCGCCGTTGAACTTCATCAGGTATTCCTCGATCTGGCCGGAACCCTTGGACGATTCTTCGTTGAGCGGAATGCGGATCTTGCCGTCCGGCGCGGTCATCGCCTTGGAGGTAAGGCCGGTGTATTCGCCCTTGATGTCGAAGTAGCGGATCTCGCGGAAGTTGAACAGGCGCTCGTAGTAATCGGCCCAGAACTTCATGCGGCCACGGTAGACATTGTGGGTCAGGTGATCCACCACCTTGAAACCATGACCAACCGGATGGCGGTCTACCCCGTCGATGAATTCGAAGTCGATATCGTAAATCGACTTGCCGTCTTCAAAGCGGTCGATCAGGTACAGCGGCGCGCCGCCGATGCCCTTGATGGCCGGCAGCTTCAGCTCCATCGGGCCGGTCGGCACTTCGATAGGCTGGGCACCCAGTTCCAGCGCGCGGCTATAAGCCTTGTGCGAATCCTTGACGCGGAAGGCCATGGCGCAGGCAGCCGGGCCGTGTTCGGCAGTGAAATAGCCGGCCAGGCTCTTCGGCTCGCGGTTGACGATGAAATTGATATCGCCCTGGCGATACAGCACCACATCCTTGGAGCGGTGGCGCGCCACCAGGGTAAAGCCCATCTTTTCGAACAGGGGCTCCAGCACATTGGGGGTCGGGGAGGCGAACTCCACGAATTCAAAGCCCATCAAGCCCATCGGGTTGTCAAAAAGATCCGCCATGCTGCTGTCCTCTATCCGGTGTGTAGTAGACGCCGGGCCATGCCGGCGCGCCATCGTCGATCAGTCGGCAAGCATACGAATTTAACTGCGCAATTTGCTTGCGAATTTCAGCGCAAAGCAATGCAGCATTGGCATAAAATGCCAACAAATCACAAATCGGCGCAGCAAATGATCGAACTCGATAAACTGGACCTGAAAATCCTCACCGCCTTGCAGGAAAACGGCCGGCTCAGCAATCTGGAGCTGGCCGAGGCGATCAATCTGTCGCCCTCTCCCACCTTGCGCCGCCTCAAGCGGCTGGAACAGGAAGGCGCCATCGCCCGCTATGTAGCCCTGCTCGACCCGGCCAAGCTGGGCTTGGGGCTGGAGGCCTTTGTGCGGGTAATGCTGGACAAGCGCGAACGCCAGTTTGCCGGCTTTGCGCAAGCGGTGCAGCAGTGGCCGGAAGTGGTGACCTGCCATGCCATGGCAGGGGAAATGGATTATCTGCTACGGGTAGTGTTTGAAGATCTGGCGCATTTTTCGCGCTTTGTGATGGACACCCTGCTGCAGCACCCGGGCGTGGTCGATGTGAAATCAAGCTTTGTGCTGCAGGCGATCAAGCAGACCACCGCGCTGCCGCTCGACCATCTGGGCCGGCCAGGCTGAACGCCGGGATGAGCCTGAGTCAGGCAGCAAGGCGCGGTGCTTGGTGAAGCATCTGCTGGCTCGCATCAAGCCCTGGCCGTTGCGCTGAGACAAAATCCGCGGCAGTCAGGCTGTAGCGCAGATTGGCAGGAAGCCATGGGTAATCTTGCACCTGGCCGGTTTCCTGCATGCCCAGCCGCGCCAGCAGGGTACGAGCAGGCACATTGTCTGGCGCCACCACGGCCTTGACCTCGGTCGCGCCGCGCAGATCAAAGGCCAGCTGCAGCGCAGCCTGTGCCAGCTCGCTGGCATAGCCTTGGCCCCAGGCAGTAGGCCGAAAGCGCAGATTCAGACGGGGTGACGAATCAGTACCCGCGAACGCCACACCACCAAAGCCGATCACCGTTTCCGGCGCATCACGCAATGCCACCACCCAGATGCCGAAACCATGGCGTGCCCAGTGCAATTGCCAGCGCCACAGCAAATGCCCCGCCGCCTCTGCCGATTCAAGCGGACCTGCCGGGTTGTACTGATGAGTCGCCGGGTCGCCATAAATTTCCAGCAAGGCCGGCAAATCCGCATCGAGCGGGGCGCGCAGCAACAGGCGTTCGGTCAGTGTGGGCTTCATGGCTGGCAGGAAATCGTGGGGAGAGACGCAGCGATTCTCGATCAGTTATGATCATCATGGAATCCGCCATATCTCTATACATCTTATAAGCATTGCTTATGTCTATTTCGCTTACCGACCTCGCCTTGCTGCTGGATGTGGCCGATCGCGGCAGCTTCAGCCAGGCTGCCGCCGCCCGAGGCTGGTCGCAGCCGCAAGTGAGCCAGCGCATTGCCTTGCTGGAAAGCCATCTCGGCACCCAGCTGTTTCAGCGCCACCGGCGCGGCGCGGTAGCCACGGCTGCCTGTGAGAGTTATCTGGAATCAGTGAGACGCGCACTCGGTGAGCTCGATGCTGCCCGCCATGCCATCCAAGGCTCGCCCGCCCTGCCCTGCGTGCGCGTCGGCTGCCCGCCCTCGCTGGCCACGCTATTGTTCAGCCCGCTGATTGCTGCCCTGAAAGACGCGCAGCTGGAACTGTTCTGCCAGGTCGACCACTCGCCGGAACTGATGGAGCGGGTGCTCAGCCATCGCCTGCAGCTGGCCTTCGTGATGAACCGCCCCACCATCAATGGCGTAGTACTGGAATTGCTCGCCGACAGCCCCATCGTCGCCGTGGTGGCCGCCAGCCACCCGCTGGCAAACCATGCCGGCGCGCTGGCCTTGCGCGATCTGGCCGATCTGCCGGTGTCGCCGCAATGGTGGGGGCCGGATACCGAAACCCTGGTGCGCCTGCTACGCACCCAGCGCCGTGGCGCCCTGCATATCAACCAGCCGGCCACCACCGCGCGTGAACTGGCCTTGCAGCATGGCTTTGTCGTATTCGCGCCGCAAATCAGCCTGCTGGACGATTTGCAATCCGGCAGCCTGCGCCAGCTGGCGATCAGCGATCTGCCGGCCTGGCGTTGGGAGGTGATGATGGCCTATCGCGCCGGCAAACGACCGAACGACGGGCGCGACCAGGTACTGCAAGCGGCGCGCCAGCTGGGCAGCCACTGGCAACAACGCCTTGCGGCAGCCTGATCAGCCCACACAGGAGTAGCTCGAAAGAAACACACTGGGAAGCACATCGGCGTTTCTTGCAGGAGCTATAAGCCAAAGACAAACCTGTAGACACAGAGCGCACCGAGACCACAGAGCACACGGAGAAAGGCGGATTGAAACGGGTTTGCCTCTGTGTGCTCAGTGTTCTCCGTGTTCTCTGTGTCTACAGATTTTTTGGGGGTCAAGGTCAGCATAGGCGCGCTGAGCGCCTCCTTAGCGGCTGGCGCCCTGCCAGCCGCCGCCCAGGGCCTTGTATAGCGCCACCTGGGCGCTGAGCCGCTCTGCCCGGCTCTGCACCGCCGCCAACTGGGCCGCAAATAGCTGGCGCTGCGCATCGAGCTGTTCCAGGTACGGCGAATAGCCGGCCTTGTAGCGGCGCGTTGCCAGGGTCAGCGTATGTTCCAGCGCGGTCTTCTGGCGCTCGTCGGCGGCTTCCTGTTCGGCCCCAAGGCTGACGGCGGCCAGCGCGTCTTCCACCTCGCGGAATGCATTCAGGGCTGCCTTGCGGTAAGCGTAGGCGGCCTGATCACGGCGCGCGGCGGCGGCATCGGCCTGGGCGCGCAGGCGCCCGCCCTCGAAGATCGGGTACAACACGCTGCCGCCCCAGGAGAAGGTCTGCACCGGCATCGGCAACACATCCGCATCGGCAAAGCCACGCGCAGCACTGAGCTGGATGCGCGGCATAAAGGCAGCGCGCGACACATCCAGTGCGTGATCCGCCGCCACCACCGCTTGCTCTGCCTGGGCGATATCGGGTCGCTGGCGCAGCAGC
Source organism: Chitinimonas sp. (assembly GCF_041904975.1). Taxonomy (NCBI): domain Bacteria; kingdom Pseudomonadati; phylum Pseudomonadota; class Betaproteobacteria; order Neisseriales; family Chitinibacteraceae; genus Chitinimonas; species Chitinimonas sp. The sequence goes on from NZ_JAYRLZ010000168.1 coordinate 4,351, forward strand.
TCGGCCGGCAAGACCGGCGGCACCGCAGGCAGCTGCAGCGCCAACGGGTCGGTCTTGCAGATAAAGGCATGCGGTGCCTCGCCGAGCAGCACGCTCAGCGCATCCTGCTGGCGCGCCATCGCCAGACGCATGCCGGGAATCAGTCTGGCTGCGCCCTGGTATTCGGCCTCGGCCTGCCAGGCATCAAGCGGCGCGGTGTAGCCGGCATCGGCACGGCGCTGCACCAGCTGGCGGGCACTGGCGCGTGCCTCCAGCGTGGCATTGAGCAGGCGCTCGCGCGCCGCCAGCGTGCACAGGCCCAAGTAGGCCTCGCTGACCGATGCGGCAATCGACAGGCGCAGTGCGTCGCGCGCCGCCTCATTGCCCTGCAAGGCAGCGCGGGCCGCCGCATCGGCGCTGGCAAGCCGGCCAAACAGGTCGAGCTCGTAACTGAGCGATAGCTGCGCCTGCTTGCCGGTCTGGGTCAGGCCGCGACCGGTAGCGCTCACTGCGCGTTGCCTGGCCGCACCGATAACGCCATCAACGCTGGGCTGGGTTGCAGCATGGCTCTGCTGCAGCAAGGCGGCGCTCTCCTGCACCCGCTGCGCAGCAATGGCCAGATCGGGATTGTGGCGCAGCGCCTTTTCCACCAGCTGGTCCAGGGCCGGATCGCCAAACGTCTTCCACCATTGCGCATCGATGGCACCGCCTTGCGCCACCGGCTGCAGCCAGGCGGATGGCGCGGTTACAGCCGTATCCAGTGGCGCTGTCGGGCGCGGACCGGCGCAGCCGGCCAGCAGAGCCAGCGCGGTCAGAACCAGCCGTTTCATGGCCGGCCTCCGGTTTCCACCCGCGCTTCCAGCGACATGCCGGGGCGTAGCCTGGCCACCAGCGGCTGATTCGGATTCAGCGCAATGCGCACGCCGATGCGTTGCGGCACCTTGACGAAGTTGCCGGTGGCGTTATCGGGCTTGAGCACCGCAAATTCCGAACCGGCAGCCGGCGATACCCGCTCGATGGTGCCGCGCAACTGCGCACCGGCCAGCGCATCCACACTCAGGCTGGCTGCCTGGCCCGGTTGCATATGGGCAGTCTGCGCCTCCTTGAAATTGGCGATCACCCAGCGATCGGGCGGCACCATGGCCAGTAGCTGGGTGCCATTGGTCACATACTGGCCGCGTCGCACATTCACCTCGCCCAGCTGACCATCTTCCGGCGCGCGGATCACCGTGTGTTCCAGGTCAATTTCGGCCAGGCGCAATTGCGCCTTGGCCGAGGCCAGCTGTGCTTCCAGACCGTGCTGGCCGACTTCGACACTGGTGACATCCTGACGGGCGATTTCCATGGTCGCCTCGGTCTGGCGCAGCTGCGCCTCGGCGACGCGGACCGCCGCCACCGCCTGATCGCGCTCGCGCTGCGACACCGAACCATCGCTGACCAAACCTTCGATACGCGCCAGATCGGCACGCGCCTTGTCGAGCTGGGCCGCCGCACTGGTATGTGCCGCCTTTTGCACCTGGGTGGCTGCCTGGCGCGAGGCATGGGCCTGGCGGCTATTGGCCAATGCCGCCGTCTGTGCGCTCACCGCCGCCTTTGCCTGCTCAAGCCGGGCGCGATAGATGCCATCGTCGATGCGCACCAGTACCTGGCCGGCCTTTACCTGCGCATAATCGGCCACCTCGACTGCCTGCACATAGCCACTCACCTGTGGAGCCACCACCACGGTGCGACCTCGCACATAGGCATTGTCGGTCACCTCCACCCGGCCGGAAAACGGCGTCATGCCCCAGGCCGAGGCAATCAGCAATAGCGCCACCAGCAACAGCGCGCCGATTACCAGCACAAAGCGCCAGCTCTTCGATCGCGGTGCGGTGGCTGCTGCGCTGGCTGGCGAACTTGCCGCCTGGTCGGTAACGCTCATGGTGAAACTCCCTGCTTGTCTTGACGTTGTTGGTAGGCGTTGAAGGCAATGCGCAAGCCCAGATACAGCGCGGTGAGCAGTGCCAACACCGCCACCAGGCGAAATACATCGTTGAAGGCCAGGGCATTGGCTTCGCGCGCCATGGCCTGGCTCAGCGATGCCGCACCCTGGGCGCTGCGTAATAGCGGATCGGGCACCGTTGCGCCAAGCGCAGCCGTGCCGGCCTGGATACGCGCCGCCACCTGCACATCGGCCATCTGCAAGTGCTCGGACAGCGCCGCCATATGCGCACGTGCCGACAGGGTCTGATAGCTGCCGAGCAAGGCTGAGCCGGCCAGGCCGCCGATGTTCTGGGTGAGGCTGAACAGCACAAAGAAGCTGATCATATGGGAGGGCCCAAGCCGGGCCATGCGCATAAAGCCATACAGCAGAGCCGGGCCGATAAACAGACTGGTGCCGAAACCGATCAGCATCTGGCTGATATACAGCTGCTCAGGCCGGGTCAGGCTATTAGACTGGCTATCGAGCCAGGCGCCCAGGGCTATCAGCAGCGCCGCCACCACCACCTGGCCGGTCAGGCGTTTTTCCGACAGGGTCAGCACCGCCACGACCACGCCGGCCAGCATCGCCAGCATCACCAGCGCAAACAGGGTATGAAACTGCTCGTTGTTCAGCCCGGCCGCAGACAAAAGGCCGACCGAGCCATAGCTCTGCTCGGCCAGCGCCAGCCGCACCATGAAAATCACCGCTGCAAAGCGCAGCATCTCGCCGCTGTACAGCCAATCGAGCTGCAATAAGGGGCGCTGGCGCAGCCGCTCGATCAGCAGCCCCAGCGCACCAAGGATCAATGAGCCCATCAAGGCCCAGGCAAGCCAGGGCGTATCAGCCCACCACAGGCTGCGCCCCATGCCCAGCACAATGCACAGCAAGGTGATGGCGCCAAGCAACAGGGGAATGCTGACAAAATCGAGCGCTTCGAAGGCCGGCTGGCGATCGCTCTTGGGCAGGGGCAGGCAGGTAATCAGCAGACCGGCCAGCAGCGCGCAGCCCAGCTCGATCAGATGCAAGCCTTGCCAAGCGTGCTGGGCAAGAAACTCCACCGGAAACAGCCGCGCAATCGGGGTGCCGAAAGATGGCAGCATGATCGCCACCACCATGGCGACCGCGCGCAGGCTGACCGGCATGGCCTGCAAGGCGTAATACAGGGTAAGGGTGGTCAGGCCGGCCGCCGCCAGGCCGCTGGCACCGCGCACCAGGGCGGCGGTAGCCAGACCGGGTGCCGCCATCTGGACCAGCGTAGCCGCGATATACAGCGACAACAGCACATAGCTGACCCGGGGAATGCCGAACTGGATGCGTGCCTTTACCAAGCTGAGATTGGCGCCGGCATTCATCGCCACATAGATGGCCGGCAACAGGCTGGCCTCGGCCACATAATTGCCCAAGCAGCCGGCCAGTGCCGGCATATTGACACTGACCAATGCATTGCCCAGCGTCGCGCAAATGCCCAGCAATACCGACACCAGGGCATAGGCAAGCCGCAGTGGCACGGGGTGTTCCGGGGTGTAGGGAGAACCGGGAAACGCCGGGCGGCTGCTGTCGCTCGCGGTGTCGGCCACCGCCTGCGCGCCACTCATCGACACTGTCCGGGTTGCGCCCGGCACATTGCTACCGTGTTTGCCTGTTCTGGCCGCTGCATGCCCCGCTCCCACATAATGAATCCGGTCGTGCCGGCTCTCTGGATTGGCGACTGCAGACGCGTGCCTTGCAGCCTGCGCGCATGGTAGCGACGCCGCCATCAACATCCATTAAGCATTGCTAATATCCACTAAGCAAGCACTAAGCAAGCATTGTGAAAGCATTTTGTAAGTACAAAGCACGCCCTTGCCGGCCCCGATACCCGTGACCGCCATCGGGACAAGCCGCTTCGCTCCACGGCTAGCGCCCTCGCCACCGGCATGGTTGCATCACGCCATGCTCATCGAAGGCAAACCGGAAAAAGCGCGAAGAAGCGCTGCCAATGCGGCTTGACAGGGTATGATGTCGCCCCGGCCCAGCAATGGGCCGGCTCAATCAGACCTATCCGGCATTAGCCAGGCCCGACCGTAGTACGGCGTTTGTGGAGTAGCCCCGATGTATCAACTGAGCCCCGCCCGCGAGCGCAGCCTGCTGTGGTTGCTGGCTGCCACCCAGTTCACCCTGATCATGGACTTTATGGTGATGATGCCGCTGGGGCCGCAGATCATGCAGGCCTTCCGCATCGGGCCGGCCGATTTTGCCGCTGCCGTGTCGGCGTATTCGATCTGCGCCGGGCTATCCGGCCTGTTTGCCGCCACCTATATCGACCGTTTCGATCGCCGCAGCCTGATGCTGGTGGTGTTCAGCCTGTTCACGCTGTCCAACCTCGCCTGCGCGCTGGCGCCCAACTATGCGATGCTGCTGGCCTCGCGCGCCTTTGCCGGGCTGACCGGCGGGGTGATGGGCTCGATCATCATGGCGATTGTCGGCGATGTTATCCCGAATGAGCGCCGCGGCGCCGCCACCGGGGTGATCATGACCGCCTTTTCGATTGCGGCGGTTGCGGGAGTGCCGGCCGGCGTGGTGCTCGGCGCCCACCTTGGCTGGGCGGCAGCGTTTTATCTGCTTGTGCTGTTTTCGCTTATCGTGCTTGGCGCCGGCGTCTGGCTGGTGCCCTCATTGCGTGCCCATCTGGACCAAGCGCCGGTGCCGCTGTCGCGCGTTGTGCCGAACCTGCTGGCTTTGATAAGCAAGCCCGCCCATATGCAGGCTTTCGCCCTGGTCTTCATCATGCTGGTGTCGCAGATGATGATCATCCCCTTCATCTCGCCAGTGCTGGTTGCCAACCATGGCGTGCAGCCACAGCAGATTTCCTGGATCTATATGGCGGGCGGCGCAGCAACCTTCTTCACCGCACGCCGTGTAGGTGCACTGACCGACCGGCATGGCAAGCAGCGAGTATTCCGCCTGGTTGCCCTGCTATCCATCGCACCCATCCTGATGATCACCCATTTACCCGATCTGCCGTTCTGGGGACTGCTCGTGTTCTTTCCGCTTTTTATGGTGATGGTATCGAGCCGCATGATTCCGATGCAGGCCCTGATGACCACCGTGCCGGCGGCCGAGCAGCGTGGCGCCTTTCTCAGCGTGAACAGCGCCATCATGTCACTGGGCTCCGGCTGCGGCGCCTG
>NZ_JAYRLZ010000452.1:0-1689 GCF_041904975.1 Chitinimonas sp.
GAAGGCAGTCTTGCCATCCAGCTGGCGCAGACTGGGTAGTTTCTGGCCATAGGGCTGCAACACGAATTGGTACAAGGTGATGCCGCCGAACAGGGCGACCAGGCTCATCAGCAGTGGCAGATTGACGCCATGCCACATCGCCAGGTCGTAAATCGGTGCCTGGGCGCCCAGCAGGGCGTCGGTCGCCAGGTGCAGGTAGGGGCCGACGGTGGCGCCGGGCAGGACGCCGACCAGCAGGCAGGCGGCGACCAGCAAGGCGCTGGGTAGCAGCATCCAGCGGGTCGGGTCGTGCGGTGTCTGCGGCAGATCGGTGGTGGGCGGGCCGAAGAAAGCGCCGTGAATGAACCGCAAGGAATACGCGACGCTGAACATGCCGGCCAGTGTCGCCACGACCGGCAGGAGAATGCGTTGCCATTCGGGGCGGGCGAGCATCACCGTCTCGGAAAAGAACATTTCCTTGGATAGAAAGCCGTTCAGCAGCGGCACCCCGGCCATCGCTGCCGCAGCGACTCCGGCGAGGGCGGCGGTCAGCGGCATGGCCAGGCGCAGTCCGGACAGACGGCGGATGTCGCGGGTGCCGGTTTCATGGTCGACAATGCCAGCGGCCATGAACAGCGAGGCTTTGAAGGTGGCGTGGTTGACGATGTGAAAGACAGCCGCCACCAGCGCCAGTTCGCTGTTCATGCCGAGCAGCAGGGTGATCAGGCCGAGGTGGCTGATGGTGGAATAGGCCAGCAGGCCCTTCATGTCGTTCTGCAGCAGGGCAAGATAGCCGCCGATGAGCAGGGTGACGAGACCCGAGCCGCCGATCAGCCAGAACCATAGATCGCTGCCAGCCAGCACCGGCCACAGGCGGGCAAGGAGAAACACCCCGGCTTTGACCATGGTGGCTGAATGCAGGTAGGCCGAGACCGGTGTCGGGGCGGCCATGGCGTGCGGCAGCCAGAAATGGAAGGGGAACTGCGCGCTTTTGGTCAGCGCGCCGAGGGCAATCAGGCAGACGATGGCGGGATACCAGGCGTGTGCCTTGATCTGTTCTGCGGCCGCCAGTACGGCATCGATTTCGTAACTGCCGACGATATGGCCGATCAGTAGCATGCCGCCGAGCATGGCCAGACCGCCCATGCCGGTGACGGTGAGCGCCATGCGCGCGCCGGTGCGGGCATCCTGGCGGTGGTGCCAGTAGGCGATCAGCATGAATGAGGCGAGGCTGGTGAGTTCCCAGAACATGGCCAGCTGCAGCAGGTTGCCGGACAGCACGATGCCGAGCATGGCGCCCATGAAGGCGAGCAGGAAGGCAAAAAAGCGCGGTACCGGGTCTTCCGGCGACATGTAATAGCGCGCATAAAACACCACCAGCAGGCCGATCAGCGCCACCAGCAGGGCAAACAGCCAGGCGAAGCCATCCATGCGCAACTGAAAGGCAATCTTCAGCGTTGGCGACCAGATTTGTTCGTAATACAGCGTTCCGTTTGTTTCAATCGCCGGCAGTTGCCACAGGATCAGGGCGCTGACGGAAGCTGCGACGATACCCGCCAGCCAGGCTTCGGCATTGCGGGCATTGGTGGGCAACAGTGCGGCGCACAAGCTGCCGAGAAAAGGTAGAACAAGGATCAGAAACAAGGACATGCGCCCGAGTTTAACTGAGGAAATGCCGGAATCCAGCCTTAGACTTTGATTACGGAGAAT
>NZ_JAYRLZ010000169.1:0-5640 GCF_041904975.1 Chitinimonas sp.
AGTGGCGCTGCTACAGCAATATGCCGGCCAGGGCTGGCGCGCTACCGGCCAATCGTTCAAGGCCTGGCAGCCCGGCACTGCCGGCACGCAGCCGGTGTGTCGCTACTACCGCGCCAATGGCAGCAGCTTGCTCGATGGTGGCGACGCACTGTTCTATGCCAGCCAGCCAGAGCTGTGCGCGCTGGGGCAAAGCCTGGCTCCGACCTGGCAGGCGCTGGGCGCGCCGATTGCACTGGCCAGCCCCGAGGCTAACGGCCGTTGTGCGCCGGGCAGCCAGCTGATCAACCGCGCCATGCGCGTGGGCAGCAAGCCGGGTGAGCTGAATTTCCGTTTCAGTACCAGTGAGTCGGAAGTGCGGCTATTGCAGCAGCAGGGCTGGCAGATCGATGGCAGTGCCATGTGCGCACCGCTGTGATGCAGCGTCAGGCAGCCATCAGAAGGTGATAGCGGCGCTGGGCGTGGCCGCAATCAGCGGGCCGAAGCTGGTGATGCCGGGCAGGGTGGCATTGTGATGCGCCCGAATCTGCGCCGCGCTGGCATGCAGTTTGTCGTGGGTGGTGTGGGCATCGGCCGCCAGCACCACCTCGAAGCCCAGTGCGGCGGCGCGGCGGGTGGTGGTGTCCACGCAAAACTCGCTGGCATAGCCGCAGATGATCAGGCGGCCAATCCCGTGCTCGTTGAGCCAGGCCTGCAGCTCGGTGCGCAAAAAGGCATCCGGTGTGGTTTTGGCCATGATGATGTCGCCGGCGGCAATATGTAGTGCCGGCTGAAACTGCCAGCCGCTCGATCCACGCGCCAGCGCACTGTCGGGGCGCTCATGCTGGATATGCAGCACCGGCACACCGGCAGCGCGGGCGCGTCGGGTCAGGTCGTTGATACGCGCCACCACCGCATCGGCCTCAAAGGGTCGGGGGGGCGGTTCGAACAGGGCGGTTTGCACGTCGATGGTAAGTACAGCTGCTCGCATGGCATTGAATCCGCGGGTCAAAGGTGAGCAGTGTATTGCGGGGCCATGGCGGCACTCCATTGCAGCCATGCAATCTCCCTTGGGCAGCGCTGCACATTGGTTTGCATGCTTTGTTTGACTAAGGTGGGCGCTTTGCGGTGGCGCGATGCTCGATCTTTCCCAACTCGCCGGCTTTGCCTTGATTGCACTCGGCATGGTGCTGACGCCCGGCCCGAACATGATGTACCTGGTGTCGCGCTCGATTTGCCAGGGGCGGCGTGCTGGCTTGCAGTCGTTGGCTGGGGTGGCCCTGGCGTTTGTGCTGTATGTGTTGGCAGCTGCGGCCGGGCTGTCTGCCCTGCTGTTTGCCGTGCCCTATGCCTATGATGCGCTGCGCTTTGCTGGCGCTGCCTATCTGCTTTACCTGGCTTGGCAGGCGCTGAAGCCCGGCGCTCGCTCGCCGTTTCAATTGCAGGCTTTGCCTGCGGATAGCCCACGCAAATTGTTCCTGATGGGCTTTATGACCAATCTGCTCAACCCCAAGACCGCCATGCTGTATCTGTCGCTGCTGCCGCAATTCATCGATCCGAGCCGTGGCAGCGTGCTCGGGCAAGCGCTGGTGCTGGGCGCTGTGCAGATTGCTATCAGTGTCACGGTCAACACCATGGTGGCGAGTGCCGCCGGTTCGATCGCCAGCGTACTGAGCCGGCGCCCACGCTGGATTACCGTGCAACGCTGGTTGATGGGGTCGGTGCTTACCGGCCTGGCCGCCAGATTGGCGCTGGACGCTCGCCGCTAGAGCGAATGGCCGTGCCGTGCAATATCCACCGCGACGCTTGTTGAGCACTAAGATGGCCTACATCCCACGGCCGCGCCATCCGGCGCGGTCCCCCCGCGGCGGCGGGGGCGGAGGGGGTGGGATAAAACAGCGATGCGCGGTGATTGACTCACTGCGGCCGCAGGCCCGGGTTTCCCCGGGCCCAGAGATGCGCTACGAAGCTGCACTGCCGTGTGAGCGCCTACACCCGCAGCAACACCATCTTCAACGGCGGCAGGCCATCGCTGCTCGGGAAGTCGGCCTCTGGCGTGATCCATTCCACGTCTCGGATGGTGCGGCCGGCCTTGGCGGCGCTGCGTTGCAGCTGGTCCAGCCAGGGCTCGCGCTCCACCTGGGCGACGTTATTGCAGCAGATCAGGGTGCCGCCCTCGCGGGTGGACAGCAGGGCCGGCTTGAACAGGGCCGGGTAGTCGTTGACCAGGTCCACCACGCCGAATGGGCTTTTGGCGTATTTGGGCGGGTCGAGGAACACCAGGTCGAACTGGTGCGGTTCCAGCTTGGGGAAGGATGGCATGCGCTTGCCGCGCACCATGGTGGGTTGGCCCAGGCCGCTGTACTGGCGGATGGCGGCGAAGACATCGCTCTGCACAAAGCGCACCCGGATCGGCAAGTCGTTGAGCTTGGCGTTCTGCTTGCCGGTGGCCATGCTCAGCTCGGCAAAGTCCACATTCACCACATGGGCGGCACCGGCTTTGGCGGCCGCCACCCCTACGCCGCAGGTATAGGCAAACAGGTTGAGCACCGATTTGCCGGCGGCTTCCTGCATCACCCGGCGGCGGCCGGCGCGCAGGTCGAGGAATAGCCAGGGGTCCTGGCCGGCGTGGCGCGCCTGGATCAGATAGCTGACCCCCATCTCGCTGACCACCCGTGGTAGCTCGGCTGCTGCCAGCTCGGCGCCTTCCAGCGGATTGCGGATGCGCGAATTGGGCGAGCTGCGGTCGTTGTAGACCAGGGCAAGGCCGGGTAGCTGCTCGCCATAAAACGCGGCAATGGCAGCGAGGCGCTCAGGGGATGCCGGGGCGTGGAAAGTCTGTACCAGCAGCAGGTCACCATAGCGGTCCACCGTCAGGCCGGCGGCGCCTTCCACGCTGCCATGGAACAGGCGATAGCAGTTGGTGTTCTCGGCATGCAGGCTGGCCAGTAGCTCGCGGCGGTTATGCCATGCGCTGGCAAGCAGTTCGGTGAATTCGGTGGACATGGGGGCTCCGGGAGATGGTTGGGCACTGGCGCCTCAGTCCTTGCAGACAAGACCGGGGCCGGGCAAAAATTTTCGCTATTCTACCCGCCTCGCTCGCCGGGCCTGCAGCAATCGCCTTGGCAGCGAACCTGCCCACGCCGGCAAGGGCTGGCTTGGCGCGCTTGTGCCTGATTGGACGGGTGACAAAAACAAACTGAGTAAGGCTTGGCTGCCAAGGTTCCGCAGGCAATGCTGTTGCCTTCTTGATATGGAGATGATTCATGCAAGCGCTGCACCTATCCTGCTCTGCCGCACTGCGGCGCCTGGTCAATGGCAAGCGACCCAAGCAGCGAGCCATCGCCGCGCTATGCGCCTTGGCACTGGCGGCGCCGCTTGCCGCCGCAGAGCTACGTACCGTGGCCGAGCGCAGCGGCTACCAGCAGACCGGTCGCTATGCCGAAGTGGTGGAGCTGTGCGCCGCTTACCAGAAAGCCTACCCGCAGGCGGTGCGCTGCATTGAATTCGGCCGTACACCAGAAGGGCGGCCGATGCTGGCGCTGATCGCCAGCCGCAGCGGCGCGCTGACGCCGGCGCAGGCGCGGGCCCGGCATCTGCCGGTGCTGTTGATGCAAGGCGGTATCCACTCCGGCGAGATCGATGGCAAGGATGCCGGCTTTCTGGCCCTGCGCGAGGTGCTGGACGGCAAGGCAGCCAAGGGGGCGCTGGAGCGGCAGGTGCTGGTATTCGTGCCGGTGTTCAATATCGACGGCCATGAACGCTTTGGCCGCTGGAATCGCCCCAACCAGCGCGGCCCCGAGGCAATGGGCTGGCGCACCACCGCGCAGAATCTCAATCTGAACCGCGATTACGCCAAGGCTGATGCCCCGGAAATGCAGGCCATGCTGCGCCTGGTGAATGATTGGGATCCACTGGCCTATATCGATTTCCATGTCACCGACGGTGCCAAGTTCGAGCACGATATCGCGGTAATGGTGGAGCCGGTGCGGGCCGGCGATGCCGAACTGCGTACCGCCGGCCGGATGCTGCGCGACGCGGTGATCAAGGACCTGGCCGAGCAAGGCTCCTTGCCGCTGCCGTTTTATCCGGCATTCGATGTCGAGGACGACCCGGCCAGCGGCTTTAGCGATGGCGTATCGCCGCCGCGCTTTTCCAATGGCTATTTCCTTACCCGCAATCGCTTCGGCATGCTGGTGGAAACCCATTCCTGGAAAGACTATCCGACGAGGGTACGCATTACCCGCAACACCATGGTGTCCCTGTTAGACCAGATGGCACGCCATGGCGCGCAGTGGCTCAGCGTTGCGCAGGCGGCCGATCGGCGTGCCAGCGCACTGGCTGGCAAGCCGGTGCCGCTGAGCTATGAGGCCAGCAACAAGGCGCATGAGATCGCGTTTCGCGGCTATGCCTATACCCGCACGCAGTCGGAGGTATCCGGCGCCCTGATGACCCGCTACGACGACAGCCAGCCGCAAATCTGGAAGGTGCCGCTGCGCGATGAGGTGCTACCGGCCTTGACGGTGAACGCGCCACTGGCCGGCTATATCGTGCCGGCGGCCCATGCGGCGACGGTGGGGCAAAAGCTCAGCCAGCATGCGATCACTTGGCAAATCGTGCGGCAGGCGCGCGCCGGCAGTGCGGTGCAGACCTTCCGCGCGGAAACGGTCAAGTACGACGGAGCTTCTTTCGAAGGCCGGCAGCCCCTGACCGTGCAGGGCCGCTGGCAGAGCGAGCAGCGCGATATTCATGAGGGGGACCTGTTCGTGCCGATTGCCCAGCCCAAATCGCGTTTGCTGATGGCCCTGTTGGAGCCGCAGGCGCCCGACTCCCTGCTGGCCTGGGGCTGGTTCAATACTGCTTTCGAGCGCAAGGAATATATGGAAGCCTATGTGGCCGAAGACGTCGCCCGCGAGCAACTGGCGGCCGACCCGGCGCTGGCCAAGGCCTTTAACGACAAGCTGGCCAGCGACCCCGCCTTCGCCAAAGACCCGGCCGCCCGCCTCGACTTTTTCGCCCGCCGCCATGCTTCCTGGGATGAGCGTTTGAATCTGTATCCTGTGATGCGGGTGGATAAGGCGCTGTAGATGCGCCAAGGCCGCCAAGATCAACGCCCTTTAACCCTCAATGGAGCCGTAAATGGGGATGAACTATACATATGAGGTAATTGCCAGGAAAGAATCTGCGGACCGCCTTGTGCGTGCAATTTGCGAACATCTCGTGCCGGACGACAAGGCTCGGCTCCTAAGTGCGCTCGACTTGGGCGCTGCTGACATACACCGAAACATCTTCAGAGAGGACTGGGAGCAACCCTTTAACCATATTTTTCTCAGTTTCGCATTCGCGGAGGATGAAATTCTTGTCGAATACGAAAAGGGAGAATCGGACAATGGAGCAAAACTGCAGGAGGCGTCGCAAGGTCGTATGGTTCAAATCGATAGTGTTTGGACCGACATTACCGTCGGAGATGACTATGTCCGTGTTCGTGCTACCGCAGCAACTAGTCGTATGAGCGGTCTCTTCAGCGCATCATCAAGCATCAACAAGGCATTCTGCGATATTGCCGAGTCGGGCGGCGCTCTTCTGGTCATCTTTGACTACGAGGAGCTCTACTACGCCGCGGTGTGGCCAAAGGACGACTTTGAAATTCCAAAATATCCCGAG
>NZ_JAYRLZ010000169.1:5650-9332 GCF_041904975.1 Chitinimonas sp.
TGAAAGCGATGGATTTGATTGGGACTGTAAACGACTGGTCGCAGCAGCTGACCGCGCACTCGGCAAAAGGCCGTAACCTGCAACGCCTGCTGGGCGCATCTGAAGCGAAGCGCGATGCGTGGCATGGCGTAAATCGAAGTGCCAGTGTTTTAGCAATTCGCGATGGGTTTTCCCGTGCCAGCGTGCCTTTAAAAAACCTGATCGGCCCATCTCGCCATCAATAATGCGGCGGCAATTCGTCGCGCAGGCTGAAGCCGGGCTTGCCGCTGTCCTGATTGCGTTGCAATTCCTGCACCCGGCGCAATTCCTGCGCCAGCCACTCGATCTGTTGCTGTTGGCGGGCAACGATGCGGTTCAACTCGTCCAGCAGGTCATCTTGCAAGGCGGCTTTGATTTCCAGTTCGGTGAGGCGGTCTTCCATGGCCAGGCTTTCGGTCGCGTTTACATCGGCGCGCATTGTGCCGGCTGTTGGCGTGCTTGTGGGCGCGATTTGGCCTGCTCCTGCCATTTCTGGTCTCTGATGTCCGAATCAACAGGCTTGCTTGCCGGCGACCGTCGCATTTCCTTAGCCGTGCAGATCACGCCATAGATGCAGCTTGCTGATAAAGCGGCCCTCGTGCTGCACGGCGTATGGCTCGGTGCCGAACAACATAAAACCGCAGGATTGATACAGCCGCAAGGCGCTGGCATTGCCTTCGCTGACGGTGAGCTGCATCAGCCGCACGCCATCGCGTTGCCGGGCAAGCGCCAAGGCTGCTTCGACCAGCTGGCGCCCGAGGCCCAGCTGGCGGAACGGCGCCGCTACATACATGCCGAACAGACCGCTCTTGTGGCGGGTTTTGGCGCGACGCTCGTAGCTGACGCCCACTACGCCTGCCAGCGTGCCATCGACCCAGGCGCCGATTACCTGCTCGCCGGCATCGTCCTCGGCACCGATGCGCGCCGCCCACCAGGACAGCGGCTGCTGTTCTCGCTCTTGCGCTGTCGAGGTAAAGGCATCCGGGTGCAGCGCGTAGGCGGCGAGCATCAGCGTGCGGTAGTCGGCGGCGTCGCTGCTTTGCAGGCGGGCAATGCGGATGGCAGGTGTATCTGGCATGGGGGGCGTCTACTAAAAGCCGGTCTTCGGCCCCAAGGCCAGCCGTTCGCGCAGATGGTCGAGGAACAAGCGGGTCTTGGCCGGGAGTGACAGTGGCGGATACAGGGCATACAGGCTTAGCGGCTCGGCAATGGTGTAGCGCTGCAGCAGGCGCACCAGGCGGCCGCTGGCCAGCAAGTCGCCGCATACATAGTCACCGGCAAACGCAATGCCCATGCCGGCTTCGGCCATATCGAGCAGCACATCGCCCTGGTTGACGCTATGGCGGCAGGGAATATCGACGCTGAATAGCTGCTCGCCATCGCGAAAGCGCCAGGCGCGTGTTTCGTCCAGCTCCAGTATGGTGAGGCAGCGATGCTGTTTCAGATCATTCGGGTGTTGTGGCGTGCCATGGCGGGCCAGATAGGCCGGGCTGGCGCAGATCAGCCGCTGGTACTGGCCAAGCAATTCGGAGTGATAGGGCTCGTTGGGCGGCGCCTTGGTCACCCGCAGCGCGACATCGGTGCCGCTGCGCGGCAAATCGATGGCATCGCGTGTCAGGCGCAGTTCCAGGTTGATGCGTGGATAGCGTTCGGAAAACAGCGGCAGCAAAGGCAATACCAGACGGCGGCCGAGCAAGGGCGGCGCGGTGACGCGCAGGGTGCCGCTCGGTTCGGACTGCAGCTCTTGCGCGGCCTGGCGTGCGGCATCCATGCCCGACAGCAACGCCAGCGCATGCTGGTAGTAGGTCTGGCCGGCTTCGGTCGGCGCCAGGCGCCGGGTGTTGCGCACCAAAAGGCGCACGCCCAGCTCTTCTTCCAGCTGGGCAATGGCGCGGCTGAGCGAGGACGGCATCAGGTCGAGCTTGCGGGCGGCGGCGGAAAAGCTGCCCAGCTCGATGGTGCGGCAATACCAGTGCAGCAGTTGTCGGGTTTCCATGCTCACATGCTGGCAAAGAGTCGGTTGCAGGGCAATCAGGCCGCCTGCAGGCGGCGGGCGGCGTAGAAGGTCAGCGGCAGGGCGATGGCACACACGGTGGCACCGCCCATCCACACCGCATGGCCGCCGAAGTGGTGATACAGCTGCCCGCCAGCTATCGGCGCCAGCAGCGCGCAGATGCTCCACACCAGCGAATACATGCCGAAATAATGCCCGCTGCGTCGGCCATGGGCGCGCTGCATCACCAGAATCTGCATGGTGGGCATGAACAGCATTTCACCGACGGTCCACACCACGGTGGAGAGGCAAACCACCAGCAGCGCGCTGCCAAACGGCAGCATCAGCTGGCCGATGCCGAGCAAGGCGGCGCCCAGCGCCAACTGCCAGCGAAAGCCCCAGCGGGCGCTGTATTCGGTGAGCCACATCTGCAGGCCTACCACCAGCAGGCCATTGATGGCCCACTGCCAGCCCAGCGCGGTGGGGCCGAGCTGGTAGTAATCGCGCAGATAGTTGCCGAGCATGGCATTGATCGCTTCATAAGCCATGCCCAGGGCCAAGGCGCCGGCCAGCAGCATCATGAACAGGCCATCGCGATACGGCAGCTCGCCTTCAATGCTGCCGGGCGTGGCCGGCTGCTGTCCGCTCGGGCGTGGCGCCTCGGGCAGGGCCAGATGGCGCAGCGCCCAGGCCAGCCAAGCGGCGGCGCCAAAGGCGGCCAGGGAATTGACCACAAACACCAGCCGGTAATCCCAGTGCGCCAGCACGCCACCGAGCAGGCCGGCCATGGCGGCGGCCAGATTCACCGCTACCCGGTTCAGCGCCTGCGCCCGTGGCCGCTCGGCCTCGGTGCAGGCTTCCATGATCAGCCGCTGGTTGATCGGGCGCGGGCCGCTATCGAAGACGCCGCTGATAAACAGCAACAAACCCAGCTGCCAGGGCACGCTCACCACCACCAGCATGGCGAGCGCCACGCCCGAGGCGACAAACAGCGCCACCGCCAGCCTGCGTGGCGATACATGGTCGCTGAGTACGCCGATGGCGTAGGAGCCCAGCACCATGCCGCTGCCGTAGCTGGCCAATAGCCAGCCTATGGTGTCGATACCGAGGCCGAGCGACTCGCGCAGGTACAGGCCCATGAAATACTTGGCGACCCCACCGGTACGGGCAATGAACAAAGTGACCGCCAGCACCATCGCCATCGACGGCAGTCCGCTGACACGGCGTTGCAGGGGGCGCCAAAAGGGCGCAGCAAGCTTCAAGGCAGACATCGGTAGCTCCAGGGCGGCGACAGCGCCAATGTAGGCCAAGGCAGTTGTGCGAAAAATGCGTGCAACTGCAAAACAGCTTTGCGTAGGAAGGCGGCAATGGCACAGGTCGGGCAGTGCGAAAAGCTTTCACCCCAGTGCTCAGGCTAAAAGGAATACCGCAAGGAAGCTGGTCGGCAGTCCGTAGGTCGGAACTTGTTCCGACAGCAGTGCTTGGCCGTGGTCAGGTATTGCCTGCAGTAGTCGGAATAAATTCCGACCCACGTGGGTTCGGTGCCCACAGAATTTGGGGTTTCAGGCTCTCGGCGTCTACGGACTGGTAGTTGCCAGCGCTCGTCCGGTACTGAAGTCGGTGCCAAAGGGCAAACCTGGAGACACCGAGAACAGGGAGAACACAGAGCGC
>NZ_JAYRLZ010000170.1:0-9312 GCF_041904975.1 Chitinimonas sp.
CTTGAAGAGCCATGGCTATCTGTTGGAAATCTTGGTGAGCATGGTGAACAAGGCGGAGGCCAAGGCTGAGACGCGTACAGAGCAAATTCGTCAATCCGGCGGCTATTCGGCTCGACAGGGTGGAGGTTTGCAAGCGCTCACGGCCGTTAGTGAGGCGATGATCAGTCACAGGCAGGGCGGCCCGCCAGACAGCGATGCATGTCAACGGGTGTCTGGCTCGCAAGCGAGTCCGTCTAGCAAGCCAGTCAAACGTGAGATTCCGGCCCATGCCCGTAAAGCATTGGGTCTCGATAAACCGAAGTCGGAGGTAGAAACCGATGGAAGCAATGAATAGTTTGCCGGGGTATTGGCCTGATGCCAGCGGCAATCTGATCCGCGAAGACTTGATCAAGCCCATTGATCGGGAACGTGATGCCCTGGTGAAGAAGCTGGTAGCCGGTGCCAAGGCTGTCAGCACGCAACTGGCCGACTACAAGCTGGCAGCGTTTGCAGATATTGCGGCGCTGGTTGAGCTGTCGGCCGAGCAATACGGTGCCAAAGTTGGCGGCAAGAAAGGCAATGTAACGCTGTACACCTTCGACGGCCGCTACAAGGTGCAGCGCGCTATGGCGGACAGCATTGTGTTTGACGAACGCTTGCAGGCGGCCAAAGCCTTGATAGATCAGTGTTTGGATGAGTGGACCGCTGACAGCCGACCAGAACTTAAAGCGATCATCAATAACGCATTCTCAGTCGACAAGGAGGGCAATCTGAATACCGGCCGCGTGCTGGGGCTCAAGCGCCTGGATATCCAGGATGTACGCTGGCAAAGCGCGATGGCAGCCATTGGCGATGCGGTGCAGGTGGTCGGCAGTAAGGCATATGTGCGGGTGTATGAGCGGGTCGGCGATTCGGATATGTACCGGCCCATTCCGCTCAATGTGGCGGAGGTGTGATGTCACTGACTGCTGAACGCGCTGCGGTGTTAATTGCCGATACGGTACTACATGGGGAGCTGATTGCCCATTTACCCGCTACGGAACAGCAAGCCTTGACAGTAGAGCAGTTGGCCAAGCTGACTAATGCGGAACGTGAATTGCTCGCCGTATTTTCTCTGCGATTGTCGTTCGGCCGAACCCTGGCCATGTGGAAGGAGGCGCTCGATTCCGCTGATGTTGTGAAGTTGCACTGATGATTATTACCGGCTTGGACCGCTTCGGCGATCCCGGCTTTGAAATGGTTTTCCCTATCTACCCCAAGGAGCATGTTGCAATGAATCAAGCCCAATTAATTGAAGCCGTGACCACTCAAACCAGCAACGATGGTCAGGCATTGAGCCGTGCCGATGTCGGGCGCGTGTTGCTTGCGCTTACCGGTGTGGTCCATAGCACGCTACAGGCTGGTGAGGAGATCACCTTGCCTGGCATCGGCAAACTGAAGGTGAAAGATAAGGCCGCCAAGTCGGGGCGCAATCCCAAGACTGGCGAGACGATTCAGATCGCCGCGAAGCGGGTGCCAGCGTTTACTGCCTTGAAGGTGTTGAAGGATGTAGTCACGCAGTAGTTTGCGAAACCACGCACAAAGATCTAGGTGCGTGGTCTACCTGGCGTGGTGTCCGGGTACTGATGAGCAGCCGAGCATATAGCAGTTCGATTAAGGCCTGAAATTCCATGAACAAGTTTTCCAAGGCAGCTGACAAGGTAAAACTGATTCGCCTGGTACATGTTGCCAAACGTGATCTGGCACTGGCCGATGACAGCTATCGCGCCATCATTCGCCAATATACCCAGGGCCGGACTGCGTCGTCGGCAGATTGCTCGGTTGCTGAGCTGGATGCCGTTATTGCACATCTGAAGCAATGCGGATTCAAAGTGCGGGGCAAAGCGGCATCGTCGCCTGCGAGGGCCTTGGCGCAAGAGCCAGTGGATCAGAAGATCCGGGCGCTATGGTTGTTCCTGCATGAGCTGGGTGAAGTACGGGACCCATCCGAAAAGGCGTTGGCTGGCTATGTCAAGCGAATGACCCGCGTGGATGCCTTGCAATGGTTAAACGCTGAACAGACAACATTGATGATCGAAGCGTTGAAGAAGTGGGCTGTGCGCGTTTTGCCAGCGTTGATACGCGAACGGGCTGAAATGGCGCGGCAATACCCTTTACCCGTACATGAACGAGCAGAACTGAATGCGCAGCTACAACGAGCCTTCGAGCGAATGAGTTTCGAGCCAATGCATGCGACCTGGAGCCTGTTGAGCGACATGCTCGCCAGAACGGAGGCGAGATAATGAGCGCAAAGGACGACAGCCTCGGAAAACAGTTGATTGCTGACTTCGAGGCCAGGCTGATCTCGTTGTTAAAGCGAGATGCCGGCATGCCGGAGCAGTCAGCCAGAGAAGCGGCAATCAAGCTGATTGATGATATTCAGCAGGAGTGGGGCGGCGTGCCGCTCTATTTCGCCAAAGGGCACCTGAATCGACTATCTCGCCGGGATCAGGACATTTACACGCGATTCAGCGGTTCAAATTTTCTGGAACTCGCTCGTCAGTACCGCCTTACCGAGCGGCAGATTCGCATTATCGTCGCCAAGGGAAGATTGCTCGAACGCCAGCGCCGCCAGACTGATCTGTTCGAGGCGCAGCAGCCGCAGTAAATATGGCCTCAGCTTATTTTCACGGTATGCAATCGCTTTGCATGTCGACTGTTTCACTACTTCCCGTATTATCCCGGCCAATCCCAATTTTCTCAGGATATGGGGGTGGGTTATCTCACTTCCCGTCACCTGTAGGAGCGGCTTTAGCCGCGATAGCGATGCTAGGACGACACGAATGCCCAAGCGGCGAAGATGCCGGCATTCGCGGCTAAAGCCGCTCCTACACATGCAAGCACCATCACGCTCACACCCGTGCCACCACATCCATCTCCCGCCACAGTCGCGGCGTCGTGCCGCTCCAGCGGCGGAACGCCCGGTTGAACGCGCTTTGCTCGGAATAGCCGAGCAGCAGGGCGATATCGGGCAGGCTCAATCGGGCATCGCGCAGATAGCTTTGCGCCAGCTGCCAGCGGGTGTCTTCCAATAAATCGCGAAACGGCAGGTCTAGTGCGGCCAAACGGCGGCGCAGGGTGCGCTCAGACATCTGCAAGGTCTTGGCGCAATAGGCCAGGCCAGGCTCGCCGGCCGGCAAGGCTTGGCTCAGTACTGCCTGCAAGCGCCGCAGCAGCGGGTCGCGCGCCGGCATGGCGGCGTACAAGGCTTCGACTTGTTGCTCCAGCATGGCTAGCAGGGCCGGGTCGGGTTGGACCAGGCGCTGCTGCAGCAACGAATCGGCAAATTGCAGGCAGGTGCGTTCCTGTTCAAACAGCACCGGGCAACCGAAATACGCCTGATAGGCGCTGTAGTCTGCCGGCGTGGTTTCGACAAAATGCACTGCCAGGGGCTTCAGCTCGCGGCCGGTCAGCTTGCGGGCAAACTGCACCAGGGCGGCTAGGCCGCACTGGTTGGCCAACAGGCCGATATGGCGGGCATCGTCGCCCCATTCCAGCAGCAGACGACCATCGTGCAGGCGCTGGCTGACCGGGCTCACATCGTGCACCAGCCGCTGGTAGCGGATATAGCGGCCGAGCGCCTCGGCCACCGAACTCGATGCCGCCAGCACATAGCCCAGCGGCCCGAGGTGCGCGGCGGTAATGGTGGCACCGACCCTCAAGCCCAGGGTCGGGTCGTCAATCGCAGTGGCGGCGGTTTCCAGTAACTGCCGCCAATGCAGGGCCGGGCAGCTGGCATCCGCCGCTGGCGGCGCTTCGCCGAGTACGGTTTGGGCATCGCGCCCATGGGCGGCAAGGTAGTCGAACAGCAGGCGCACATAGGTGGCGGGAACACTGCCTTCAAGGGCTGCTTTGGCGGCTGGCGGGCGGCGGGTGCGAGACATGGCCGCAAGTGTCAAAAGCCTGGACGCGTCTGTCAAGCCGCGCCAGGGTGGGCAACCTAAGATGGGCACCCCTACAGACACCGGAGAGCCACCCATGCTTGCCCCCCATGCCGCCCAGGCCCAGGCCCTGTTACGCGACCCCAGCCACTTCCAGTGGTATGTGATTCCGCTGCTATTGCTGGTGTTGCATGCCTATGGCGAGCAGGCGGCGGAGCGACGTTGGTCGGTGCTGCTGGCCGGCATGGCCTTCTGGTTGATGGATTGGCTCAATGAAATCGCCAATGCGCTACTGCTGCATGCCACCGGCTTTGCGCCGGCCTGGGCCACGCCGGGTAGCTCGGCTTATGTGATTCTGATCGGCCTGAATATCGAGATCTGCCTGATGTTTGCCATCATGGGCCTGTTCGCCGTGCGCATCCTGCCCAAGGACCCAAGCTTGAAGCTCGCCGGCATCAATAACCGCCTGGTGTTGGCCGCCGTGAATTCAGTGCTGTGCGTGCTGGTGGAATATGGCCTGAATGCCATCGGCGCCCTGACCTGGGAGTGGATCTGGTGGAACCGCAGCGCCCCGTGGCTGATCTGGCTGCTGGGCTATCTGCCATTCTTCCTCATGGCCTACTGGGTACACGATATGGCCTCGCGCCGTCGGCAGATCACCGTTGTCGCAAGTTTGGCTGTACTGGTTGTCAGCGCGTTGTCGCTGTTTGGCGGGCTGCTGCGGTGGATTTGAGCGGAAGGCAGAGGCGGGGCCCAGTCTGCCGCGCACCCGTGGACAACGCGATGTGTTGATGGACTGAGCCCGGCGCCATGCACTACCCTGTGTGCCACACGGCGTTGCAGGGAATCGTAGATGGGAATGTTTATCTGGTTGATCCTGTTGCTACTGATGGCCTGGGGCCTGGCGGACTGGCGGACTGGCAACTTGGCCAGCGTTTCGACAATCAGCCACCGCCTCCAGCGAGCAAGACTGCAGCCAAAAAGGCAGCGCCAGCCAAATCGGCAGCAGCTGCGGCGCCGATCGATAGCGCCGCAGCCGGCAGCGCGCCAGCAGCGACGGAGCAGGCGATGTCAGAGCCGGCAAAGCCAGAGTTGTCAGTACCCCAATTGGATCTGGATGTCGACGAGGCAAGCAAGTCGGTGCCTTGATCGCCGGTGTCAAGCGATGCACCGTGCAAGTCGGCCTTCTCCGCTGACCGATTGGCCGTTTTGCCGCCCGATCAGAATTTCATCTCCAGCTTGGCCGTCCAGGTAGTGTAGGTCTTGCTGCTGGACTGAGCCTGCTGGTTTGCCCCCAGGCCGTCATAGCCACTGGCGCCGTCGTAGTCCTGGTGCAGCAGGTTGGATGCCGCAATGCGCAGCTGCAGCTTGGGGTTGAACTTCCACAGGCCGTATATATCCAGCACCTTTTTGTTTCCGGTGCTGCTGTACTGCTCATTGCTGGTTTGCACTTCGTAGGCCGGCGTCCAGTTCAGATTGCCGCCAAGGGTGAGCGGCAGGCTGCTGAGGCGGTAATCCACGCCGATATTGGCGGTTTGCCTGGGCTGCTGGTCGAGCCGGTTGTTCGGGCCCTTGATGCCATCGACGCTGGACCAGAAGCGGCTGTAATTGCTGCGTACTTCAATGGCCGGTGCATTGTCGAACAACTCAGCCAGCTGGAATTTCGCTTCCAGTTCCATGCCGTAGGCTTGCGCCTTAGCAATATTGACCGGTGAAGCAGTCCAGCGATCGACCTGCAGGCTGGTCTGGCGGCGAATCAGGTTATCGATTTGCCGGCTGAACAGATTGGCGCTGATCAGGCCGTTGCGTTTGAGGTAGTGCTCATAGCCGAGCTCGAAGCCCCAGGCCAGTTCGGGTTTCAGGTCGGGGTTGCCGACCGAGTCGGGGCTGGTGGGGCTATTGAGGTGGGATCGGCTCGGAATGGCAAGCAGGTTGGCCAGCGTGGGCGCCCGGTAGCTGCGGGTGATATTGGCGCGGATCTGGTCGCGCTCGGTATCGGGCAGGCGCCATACCGTATGCAGGGTGGGGCTGAGCACGCTGCTGGTATTGCTGCTCCAGCCGTTTGTGGTTTCGCTACGGGTGCGCACGCCCTCCCAGCGCAAGCCGAAGTAGGCCGCCCAGCGCGGTGTGATATCCCATTCATCCTGCCCGTACACCGCCAGGCGGCGGGTATTGGCGTTGAG
The DNA here is from genome assembly GCF_041904975.1 of Chitinimonas sp. Lineage (NCBI taxonomy): Bacteria > Pseudomonadati > Pseudomonadota > Betaproteobacteria > Neisseriales > Chitinibacteraceae > Chitinimonas > Chitinimonas sp. Next base: position 6,083 of record NZ_JAYRLZ010000170.1, read on the forward strand.
GCTGTCACCCAGATCAGTCAGCTGCGGAACACCATTGTCCAGCGACAGTCTTTCCTGGCTGCGCGTACCCCATTCGCCTTCCCAGCCGACACCGAGGGTATGGCCATCGCCGAGCGGTTGGCTGTATTTGCCGCCGATATTGGCGCTGCGATCGTGCACATGGCTGTCGTCGATCTGGGTGCTTTGCAGCTGGCCGGCGCTGCCATATTCCTGGCGCAGTGTATGGCTATTGCTGCTATTGGCGCCGAAGCCGAATTTCACTTCCAGCTTGCTGCCGTCGGCCTGCTTGTGCGTCCAGTTGCCAAAGCCACGGGCAACCGCGCTGTCGCTATCGCCATTGCTGGTGAAACTGGCGTAGGGCGGCGCATCGCCAAGCGGCTGCTGCAAAGTGCCGCTGCTGCTACTGCGTGAATTCATGCGCATGATGAAGGGCTGAAAAGTCAGGCTGTCCTCCTCATCAAAGCGGTAGTTGATGCGCGGCGTGAGAAACAGCCGATTGCTGCGCGATTGGCCGACGTAGTTCTGATGGCGCAGCAGGGTGGGGGCGCCGTTGGCGTCAAAGCCTTCGGTATCGCTGCTTGAGTCATTGGCCTGGCGGCTTTGTTGCACCGAGCCGGACAGGCTCAGCTGCATCTTGTCGAGCAGCAGCGCCTTGGTGAATGACGCTTCCGGCGCCAGCCGGCCTTGTTCGCTGCCAAGCTCCAGGCGTAGCTCGGTCTGCCCCTTGGGCAGGCCTTCGCGCAGCAGGATATTGATGGTGCCGGCAATGGCCTGGGCGCTATGCTCGGCCACCGGGGCGCGGATCACTTCAATACGCTCGATCTGCTCGGGCGCCAGCGAATCGAAGGAAAAACCACGCGGCACCGGCTCGCCATTGATCAGGATCTGCGTATAGCCGCTACCAAGGCCGCGCATGCGGATCTCGCCGCCACGGCCGGGCTTGCCACCAATGGTGACGCCGGGCAGGCGTTTGAGGATTTCACCGACCGAGCTATCGCCATATTGATCGAGCTCTTCGCGGGTAAAGATCAGCTTCGAGGCGGTGGAATTACGACGGATATCGAGATCAGTAGCGCGTTTGCCGGTGACATCGATCTTTTCGGTGGACTGGGCGGCCGGTTTGACTTTGGTGTCGTCACTGGCGGGCTTGTCGTCGGCCAGAGCATGGAGTGCTGCGCTGCAGGCCAGGGTGAACAGGGTGAGGCGGAACGGGAAAGTGTGGCTGGGCATGGCGGATGGGCAAAAATCGCAATGGCGGCACTATGGCAGCGAGATATGTCTAGGCAATGTCGCTGATCTGCGGTTCCGGCCAATTCTGTAAACGTATGTAAGCCTTGGGGGGCAAAAACCCAAATCCCAACCCAAACCTTGAACCACAGAGGACACGGAGAGCACGGAGGGGGCACAGAGCCAAGGCGGGAAGCGCTGGGCGGGCTGATAACGAGTCGGCAGGGGAGTGGCGGATTGGGAGCGTCAATTCACATCAACAGCATTCCTGCTTTTCCTCTGTGCCACCTCTGTGCCCTCTGTGTCCTCTGTGGTTCAAGGTTTTGCGGGTTCAGAATCCTCACACCGCCTGGCTGGCCACCAGGCCGCTGCGGCCGGGGATTTCGGTCATGATGGGGCGGCGGCGTGGCACGGTGTTGCGATCGAGGCTGGCGGCCAGATCGGCGCAGCTGACCAGGGTGTAGCCCTGTGCCTGCCAGCCGGCCAGCAGGCGATCGAAGCTGGCCAGCAGCTTCATGCCTTCCAGCTCGGCATGCAGGGTGTAGACATGGTAACCGTGCTCTGGCGGCGTGGCGGTCAGGGCCAGCAGGTGTTCGTGCACATTGCCGGCATGCCAGCCATCGAGGCCGATCAATTCATCCAGCGTGGGCAGGGTGGTGGGGATTTGCAGCACGCCCATGGTCTGGCCTGCCGCATCCACCGGCAAGAACGGCCCGCCACCCCGGCCGTCCGAGGCGTAATCGAGGCCCAGTTCGACTTCCAGCGCATACGCCGCATCATTCATCTGCCAGCCAGCGGCGCCGTGGGTGCGTGGCTTGCTGCCAAACACCTCGGTAAAACGCTGGGCGGCGCGTGTCATTTCCTTACGCGTCCAGGCTGCATCGCGGCGGGTGACGAAATCCTGCCAGCGGATATGGTCCCAGCAGTGTATGCCCATCTCGAAACCGGCATCGCGCACGCTGCGCATCAGCTCGCCACAGCGCTTGCCGATATCCGGCCCCGGCAACAACGTGCCGTATAGCAGGGTTTTGATGCCGTAGTGCTCGACCACCGAGGTACGCGATACCTTGCCGAGAAAACCGGGCCGGAACACCCGGCGGATGGCGCGACCGGTATGGTCGGGGCCCAAGCTCCAAAGGAAGGTGGCACCGGCGCCGTAATGCTTGAGCACCCGCACCAAGGGCGGCACCCCTTCACGGGTGCCACGATAGGTGTCGACGTCGATCTTCAGGGCGAGTAGGGGCATGGTGCAAACAACTTAGGCAGAATGGGAGTTAGCCACGGATTCCAAGAACGCTCGATGGTAGGAGCTGGCGCGGTCTGCCAGACCGATGTTCGACGCCGCCTTTTCTAGGAGACGCCAACCGCCCGCCCTGCAGTTCAGCCTGCGGTACAGTGCGGCCAGCGCATCCATTGCCGGTTCGAAATCGCCGCGCTCAATCAGCAGGTCTATGGCGATGAGATCACCTAACACATCACTTTGCAGTAGAGCGGCTGCCTGAGTGGCGTGCGCGCGGGCATGCTTTAGATGCGTCTTGGTGATCCATTGCCTTTTTTCGCGCGTGAACTCCGTTTCTGCAGGCCGAGGCATTCGATTGGATCAATTCACCAGATCGCGCGCATCGGCCACATGGTTGCGGTAGGCGTCGAAGATATGGCGTAGCGCGTCCTGCATGGTGACCGACGGCGCCCAGTCCAGATCGGCCTTGGTGTTGTCGATCTTCGGCACGCGGTTCTGCACATCCTGGTAGCCGCTGCCGTAGTAGGCGTCCGAGGTGGTCTTCACCAGTTCCACCTTGGCGGCATTGTCGCGGTATTCCGGGTATTCGGCCGCCAGGGCCAGCATCATGTCGGCCAGCTCGGCAATCGAATAATTGTTGGCCGGGTTGCCGATGTTGTAGATCTGGCGGGTGGCGCGGCCGTCCTTGTTTTCGATGATCTTCATCAGGGCGGCGATACCGTCGTCCACATAGGTGAAGGCACGCTTTTGCTGGCCGCCATCC
>NZ_JAYRLZ010000453.1:0-1665 GCF_041904975.1 Chitinimonas sp.
CTGCGCCGTTATGCACAGGAGCCATGGCTCGATGGCGGCAAGCTGGCTTGGCGCGATGCGCCAGCGCACAGTCACGATGCATCGGTGCTGTCGGGTATCGACGCACCATTCCAGGCCGATGGCGGCCTGCGCTTGCTGCAGGGCAATCTGGGCCGGGCGGTGATCAAGGTGTCGGCGGTCAAGCCCGAGCACCGCGTGGTCGAAGCGCCGGCGCTGGTGTTCGACTCGCAAGACGATCTGATTGCCGCCTTCAAGCGCGGCGAGCTGGAGCGAGACTTTGTGGCGGTGGTGCGTTTTCAAGGGCCACGCGCCAATGGCATGCCGGAATTGCACAAGCTGACGCCCTCGCTTGGTGTATTGCAGGACCGTGGCTTCAAGGTGGCCCTGATCACCGATGGTCGCATGTCCGGTGCATCGGGCAAGGTGCCGGCCGCCATTCATATCACCCCGGAAGTGCTGGCTGGCGGCCCCTTGGGGCGGGTGCGCAATGGCGACATCATCCGCCTCGATGCCGAAACCGGCGTGCTGCAAGCGAAGGTGGATGCCGCAGACTGGGCCGCGCGCGAGCAGGCCAGCATGGATTTGTCGGCCAATGAATGCGGCTACGGGCGTGAGCTGTTTGCCGGCTTTCGCCATGTAGCAACCGGCGCCGAAGAAGGCGCCATGAGTTTCATGCTGCCGCAATAGCGCGGCGGTGTAGCCAATGTAGCAACAGCAACAGGAGTAGTGCGGGTGAATAGTATTCGCGACATCATGCGCGCCTCGCCGGTCATGCCGGTGATCGTGATCGACCGGCTGGACGATGCCGTGCCGCTGGCGCGCGCCCTGGTGGCGGGCGGGATCCGGGTGCTGGAAGTCACCTTGCGTACCGCTGTGGCGCTCAATGCGATCAAGGCGATTGCCGATGCGGTGCCCGATGCCATCGTCGGTGTCGGTACGGTGACCCGGCCTGAGCAGTTTGCCCAAGTGAAGTCGGCCGGTGCGGTGTTTGCCGTCACCCCGGGCCTGACGGCGGAACTGGCTGCGGCGGCCAAGGCGGCCGATATGCCCTTGCTGCCGGGGGTGATGACCCCTTCCGAAGTGATTGCAGCCCGTGCCGCTGGTTTTGATGCAATGAAGCTGTTCCCGGCCGAGCAGGCTGGTGGGCTGGGCATGCTCAAGGCTCTGGCTGGCCCGTTTGCCGATGTGCTGTTTTGCCCCACCGGTGGCGTCAGCCTGCACAGCGCGCCACAGTTTCTGGCCTTACCCAATGTCGGCTGCGTCGGCGGCTCTTGGCTGGTACCCAAGGACAAGGTGGCCAGCGGTGACTGGCAAGCCATCAGCGCGCTGGCGCGCGAAGCGGCGGCCTTGCGTTGAATTGACTGCGCGGCGCCGCAGAGCGCCTGGCAGGGTAGGTATGCAACAGGCTTGCAGAGGGTGGTTCCTCGGCAAGCTGGCAGGACTCAAGTAGTGGCAGCAGGTAGAGCAATAGCAGGATCAATGTCTCCGTAGAGAGACTCGCATCAACCGGTAGCGGCTTGGCCGGTGTCGGTACAGGCGTAGCGAAGCGGCCCATTTCTCCGTCAGGGCACGCAGGGCACGCCCCTCCTGTTTCAGGAGGCATGGTGTTCAAGCACCAGTCCATACGTCTTGTGGCGCGTGGTTCTATCCAACCAAACGGAGAGG
>NZ_JAYRLZ010000171.1:0-9285 GCF_041904975.1 Chitinimonas sp.
ATATGTATCGCCATTGCCCAAAATCAGGAAGCAAACAGTTTCCTGATGGGTCAATGCGAGGCGTTCCATTACTTGGGGCCAGCACAGCAACTAACGCTTGAATCTATCCGTAGCGCAATTGAATCGATGCGCGACCCGGTTCGCCGTACAGCATGCGCACACAGGGCGCGGCAAATGGTTGACGGGCTCGGTGCGAAGCGCATCGCCCATGCATTATTGGCCAGCAGCTAAAAAGTAGGTCGCAGCAATGAACAAAGTCACCGTGCAGGACATTTCATTCCAACCTCTGCTGGACCAACCAGCCGAGGTATTGGAGCAGATTCGGTTGATGCGCAACTCAGATAGCGTCCGGCGCTATATGTACAACGAGCACGAGATATCAACCGAGGAGCATGCAGCCTGGCTAAACGGTTTGCGGCATAACGCAAATGAGCGCTTTATGGTGGTGCAATATCGGCAGGTGGTGGTAGGAGTGGTGGCCTTGCGGTCCATTCGTTGGGCGGACAAAACTGCAGACTGGGCGTTCTATTTAGATGAGTCTGTGCAAGGAAAGGGCGTTGGGGGAGTGGTGGAGTACAAATTACTACAGATGGTTTTTTTTGAAATGGAGCTCCAGAAATTGAATTGCGAAGTGCTTGAAACTAACCCTGCTGTTATTGCAATGCATCAGAGATTTGGTTTCGCAGTGGAAGGGGTGCGGCGGGCAAATATTTTCAAGAATGGTCGACGACTGGATGTGTATCTCCTTGGAATTCTGTTGGAAGACTGGGTGGGTATACGGTCACGGTTTTCTAAATTGTTCGGTGATGATAGTCAATGAATTCCAATGGGAGTCCTGTAATCTTGTTCGGATTTATGGTGGCTAATCAGAGTCATTGTTCTGTTGGTCATCCGTTTTGACGTTGAACGTTTGTTGATTGGCATGGATTTGGCCAGGGGGTGTGATAGCGCTAGGCTTCACTTGGGAGAGGTGTTGCCTAGTAGGTTGGTGAGGAACTCTTCAAACTCTTATTAGGTCGCCCAAAATTAATGAAGCTCAGTGGTTTTGCTCGGAGATTATGCAGGCGCAGTCAAATTCTTAAGCAATTCCGCCTTGTTCTGCTCGATTTCCCAACTTCGCAGCCGGTGCCAAGAGCTTCTCACCGGCCTGCTAGTAGATTGGGAATGTTGGTTGATCAAACTTGTTGAGTTTTTTTTGCTTTGTGCTATATGTTAGATTCTCCTGCTTCTTTTTCTTTGCAAATTGGAGTTAATTGTGAAAAATTTTAACCTAGCAGTGTTGGTCATTTCTACGTCATTGGTTTCGATGAATGCCTTGTGTGCCCCGGTGGCGATTTCCAAATTTGTTGGTGCGAGTGCTGCTGGCTATTTGGAAGGTAAAGGTGTGGGTGCGAAATTTTATTACCCGGAAGGTATTGCAATTGATGGTAGTGGGAATTTTTATATTGCTGATCAGTACAATAATAGAATTAGAAAAGTGACTCTGTTGGATGGTGTTACGTCTACGCTTGCTGGTGATGGTACTATTGGCTCAATTGACGGCGTGGGACCTGCGGCAAAGTTCCATTGGCCGACTGGTGTTGCTGTTGATGTGGCCGGGAATGTGTACACTGCTGGGTATGCGGATAATAAAATTCGAAAGATTTCTCCTGATGGATTAGTGACTACGTTGATAACTATCGTAGATAAAGATAATCCAATGGCGGGCCCTTGGTCTCTTGCTGTAGATGTTAATTTGAATATCTACTTCACCGTATTTGGGTCGAATATTTATTCGCATAGAGTTTGGAAATTGAGTCAATCTGGTAGTTTGACGCTTTTGGCGGGTTCTGCGACGTATGGTTTCCAAGATGGTATCGGTAGTTCGGCGAAGTTTTTTTCTCCTTGTGGGTTGGCTGTTGACAGTGGTGGAAATGTTTATGTTGCTGATTTATATAATCATAGGGTTAGAAAAATCAGTCCTGGTGGTGTAGTGACGACGTTGGCGGGGACTGGCTTAAATGGTAATGTTGATGGAACTGCAGCATCAGCCTCATTTAGTCAGCCTATTTCTGTCGCCGTGGATGGTGTTGGGAATGTTTTTGTTGGTGAGGGTTATTCCGATGTCGCGACCAATCGGGTGCGCAAGATTACCCCTTCGGGCGTCGTTTCGACTGTGGTAGGGCCGCAATACATTGATGCCAGTACTGGCCTGGTTGGAACGTTTCGTACCCCTAGATTTTTGGCTGTCGGGCCGGATGGAGGGTTGTATATTAGCGACTCATTCAAGCAGGTGATTTTTAAAGTTGATGGCGTTGCCAATTTTAATTAATATTTCTCTGTTTGCCTTGTTGTTTTTTAATTGTAGTAACAGGGTTGTTGTGCTGGTTGTTGTTGAAAGCTGGTTAAGTTTGTTTTATGGTTTGGTATGGGTTTTCTGATTCTTATGTGGTGACATGTGGCTCATCGAATTGGCTTGCCTCGCTTGAAAATCTGCGTGATTAGCAGGCTGGTGAGAAACACTTGGTGCGGGCTGCGAAGTCGGGAAGTCGAGCAAAGTAAGGCGAAATCGGTTAAAAATTAGAGTGGGCTTGCTTAATTTTTGAGTAAAGTCACTGAGTTTCATTAATATTGGATGGCCTAATGGGCGTTCGAATAGTTTCTCACCAACCTGTTAGAACGGTTGTTGAGTCGCTGCATGCTTTTCTTGAGTACCTATATCTCGATCAGCACCAAAATTTCGTACTAATTTGTAGGAATGACGTCGAGTTAAGATGTGCTTTTAAATGAGGGGAGGATTGGCCGCAATGTTTCAGATTGGGAATCGTACTGTTGGGCAATTAGCTAAGCCCTTCATCATCGCCGAAATGAGCGGCAACCATAATCAGTCGCTGGATCGGGCGTTGGCTATTGTCGATGCGGCGGCTGCCGCAGGCGCCCATGCCATCAAGCTGCAAACCTATACCGCCGACACCATGACCCTGGATATCGACCAGGGCACCTTCAAGGTGGAAGACCCGAACAGCCTGTGGGCCGGCAAGACCTTGTACCAGCTATACCAGCTGGCCTACACGCCGTGGGAGTGGCATGCGCCCATCATGGCGCGCGCGCAAAGCCATGGCATGTTGTGCTTCTCCACGCCGTTCGATGAAGCTGCGGTGGACTTTCTGGAAAGCCTGCAGGTGCCGGCCTACAAGGTGGCCAGCTTCGAAAACACCGATATTCCACTGATCCGCAAGATTGCCGCTACCGGCAAGCCGATGATCATTTCCACCGGCATGGCCAGCGTGGCGGAACTCGATGAGTCGGTGCAGGCGGCGCGGGCCGCCGGCTGCAAGGATCTGGTGCTGCTCAAATGCACCAGCACCTATCCGGCCACACCGGAAAACAGTCATCTGCGCACCATTCCCCATCTGCGCGAGCTGTTTGGCTGCGAAGTGGGTTTGTCCGATCACACCATGGGGGTAGGGGCTTCGGTGGCGGCAGTGGCGCTGGGCGCCACGGTGATCGAAAAGCATTTCACCTTGCGCCGCGCCGACGGTGGGGTGGATTCGGCGTTTTCGCTGGAACCGCATGAGCTGGCCAGCCTGGTCGTCGAAACCGAGCGGGCCTGGCAGGCCATGGGGGAGGTGCGCTATGGCGCAAGCGATGCCGAGCGTCAGTCGCTGTTGCACCGTCGCTCGCTCTATGTGGTGAAGGATATTGCCGCCGGTGAGCCGCTCAGCCGCGACAATATCCGCGCCATCCGGCCCGGCCTTGGCCTGGCGCCCAAATTTTACGATCAGTTGCTGGGTCGCCTGGCCCGCCACGACCTTGCACGCGGTACGCCGCTGAGCTGGGATTTGTTGAATTGAACCAGGAGCCGGCCATGTCTGTTTTTCCCATCACTGCCTGGCTGCCAGCTGGTGCCAGCGGCCTGGATGCCTTGGCGGGTCTGCCGGGCTGGCATCCGCTTGTCTGGCGGCGCTGGCTGTCCTGGCGTAGCGAAGACGCGCAGCTTGAGCAGTGCCTGGCACTGATCGAAGCGGCACAGGCCGGTCAATTGCCGAACGACTGGGCTAATCGGCTATCGCAATCGTTGGCTGGCTGGCGTTGCCGCTATGTCTTGTTCCTGGCTTGGTCGGGCGGGGTGGGCGGGCCAGTGCGTGCGGAGGCGGAGTTGCCGTCATTGCAAGGTCTGCCCGGCAATCTGGCCGAGGATTTTGGCCAGTGGCGGCGCCAGCAATTGGCCGATTGCGCCGCGCTGCAAGCCAACCAGGCCTGGCAAGCGCATACGCCATTTGCCGATGCGCTGCGCTTTCGCCAGGTCGCCATGGCCCAGGCCTTCGATTACTACCTGCTGCCCAAATTGTTGAGTGATCGCTTGCAGGCCTTCCAGGAGCCCCTACATGGCTGATGCACGCCTACCCGCCATTATCTGGCTTGCCTGGGACAAGAATGCCAGTGTGCTCGATCGCTACTTGGACGAGCTTGGTCCGCGCGTGGTGGCCACGGTGGGAGACTTCCTGAACAGCCGCTTGCGCCAGGTGATTGCCGGGCGCCAGTCGCAAGCCTGGGTAGTGGGCGAACAGCTTGATGATGCCAGCCGCGCGCTGGCCAGCCGCATGCGCGACCAGCTGCTCGGCCCGGAGCAGGCGCTGGCCTGGCGCGGGATCGAAGCCGCGCTGGCTGCTGCGCCGGGCAAGACCCTGGCGCAATTGCTGGAAGACGTTGTCAGCCTAGACATGCAAGCCTGGCTGCTGCGGGTGATCCAGCAGCTGGATGCGCTGGCTGCCAGCCACCCGGTCGAACTGGTGGTGGTGAATGAAGACTATATGGCCCTGGCCAAGCTGACCGTGCTGTGGGCCAATGCGCGCGGCATTCCCAGCCTGCATATCGAGCACAATCCGTCGATTTGCCTGCCGTTCAATATGCATAAGTCGCAGATGGCGCAGAAAATGGCCATCTCCGGCAGCCATGCCCGCGAAAACCTGGAAGCAGCTGGCTATGATGGCGCCCGCTTGGTCGAAACCGGTCTGCCGCAGTTTGACCGGCTGGCCGATGCGGTGCGCGAGCGTGCCGAGCACCGGCGCGCGCTGTGCGAGTCGCTCGGGCTCAGCGACGATGGCAAGCCGATCATCCTGTTTTGCACCACCTGGTCGGCACCGCATTCGGCGTCGATGCGCCAGGATATCTTCCAGAGAAGCGTGGCTGCCTACTTTCGTGCCATCCAGCAACTGGGCCGGCGCTTTCACTGCGTGATCAAGGACCGGCCGGCCACCGGGCCGGAAAGCGCCGATGTGCTTGGTGGCATTGCCCGCCAGATCGGACTGGCCGATGCCGCCTGGCTGTATAGCAATGCCGATCCGGTACAGGCGCTTGCGGCGGCGGATGCGGTGGTCGCGGTCAATTCCGGCATTTTGCTCGAAGCCATCCTGTGCGGCGTTCCCGCTATCAATCTGCAGACTGATTCCGGCGCAGCCTATGGCCCGATGTTGCCGGCTGATGCCGGTATGGCTTGGGAAGGTGCCGATCATCTGGCTGCTGCCCTGTTGCGCCTGTTTGATGATCAAGCATGGCGTGAGCGGCAGTTGCAGCGCATGGCAAGCTTCGCGCCGCGTATCAATGCCGGGGCGGGAGGGCGCGCCATCGAGCAGATCGTGGCGCTGATGCGGCAGATGCGCCTGCCGGCAGCGACTATTCGGCCGGCGCCGGCCGATTCGCTCGAGCACTATGTCGAACCATGGCAGCAGCGCTTCGACCGCCAGCGTCCTCCGTCGCTGATCGAGCGCGATGCCCTGGTTCAGCAATGGGCGAGCTTGCTGGCAGAGGGCAGGGCAGTGCGTTCGGTGATCGAATTTGTGCGCGGCAGCTGGCGTGGCCCTGATTGCCTTGCCGATGCGACAAAGCTCGCTCAGGTATGCACCGTGCAGCTCAATGACGAGCAATTCTGGCGTCTCGCTGGTGGCGAGCGGCAGCTGGCCGGCTTTGCGCCCGGCTTGCCGCAAGCGGTGGACTGGCAGCTGGCGCCGGAATCGGTCGATGCCGTACTGTTTGGCGACCGCTTTGGCACGCTGGACAATATCTGGGGCTGGCTCAAGGCGTTGCGGCCCTTGCTGAACCGCGATGCGCGGCTCTACATCCTGGTGCCCAATGCCCGCAATGTCCTGCTGTTGAGCGAGCTGGCCGAAGGTCGCTGGCCGGTCGATGAGGCCTCGCAACTGGCGGTGCCGCGCCCGTGGACGCGCAAGGAGCTGACCCGGCTGTTGTACAACAGCGATCTGCATGTGGAGCGCGTCGACTACTTTGCTGACCCGCGCCTGGCCGCCGAGGCGGAGGCGGCGCTTGGGGATACGGAAACCCGCGACGTGGGCATCGGTCGATTCTCGCTGGCCAATGCCACGCCACAGGAGCGGCGCGAACTGTGTGCCATGGCGCTGCAGTTGGTGGCAAGCCCTGCTGCAGTCGCCCGCGACGTGCTGGACTACCGGCAAAGCGCGCATGTGCAAAAGGACGATGATTACGAGGTATGGCTGAAGCTGCATACCCTGTCCGATGTCGAAGCCGGCTTGTTCGAGGGCCTGATGGCTCAGTGGGCCGATCATCCGCGCATCGAGGTGTTTGTCTATGCGCTGGGTCAGAGCGAGAAACGGCTGACGCGGACGGTGACTTCACTGTCTCAGCAGCTGTATTACAACGTCACCATCACCGTGCTGTCGGATCAGGCGGCACCGGATGGTTTGCCGCTGGGCGAGCGTTTCCGCTGGGGGCTGCTGAGCGGCGATCCGGTCGGCGCACTCAATGCCGCCGCCGCGCAGTCGCAGGCTGACTGGCTATGCGCCATCGAAGCGGGCGACGAGCTGGCACCGCATGCCTTCCTGTTTGCGCTGGAAGCCGCCCAGCGTCACCCGGCATGGCGGCTGATGTATAGCGACGAAGACCGCCTCGATGGCGACGGCCATCTGCGCCATCCGCAATTCAAGCCAGATTTCAATCTCGATCTGCTGCGTGCCCAGCCCTATATCGGCGGTATGTTGCTGGTGGATCGCCAGGTGTTTGCCGACCTCGGCGGCTTCGATGCGCGCCTGGCTGGCGTGGAAGAGTACGATCTGGTGCTGCGCGCCTTCGAGGACCTGGGCAGCAGCGCCATCGGCCATCTGCATGATGTGCTCTACCACCGCGCCAGCGATGGCGGCCATGTCCGTCTGGAGCCGCAGACGCTGATCGAGCGGGCACGTCAGGCGCTGGCGCAACATCTGGCACGTAGCGAGGTGGCTGCCAGCATCAGTCCCGGCTATTTCGCCGGCAGCTTCCGGCTTGATTACCAGGTGCAGGGCGAACCACTGGTTTCACTGCTCATGCCGGTGCGCGACCGCTTTGAAGCGGTGCAGCGGGCGGTGGAGTCCATCCTGGAGCAGACCCGCTATCGGAATTACGAGTTGCTGATTCTCGATAACGGTAGTCGGGATGCAGCCACACTGGCCTTTTTGCGCGGGCTGGATGAAATGAATCTGCCCAATCTGCGCGTCTATCAGTCGGACGAGCAGCAGAGCCTGCCAGTGCTGTACCACGCGCTTAGTGAAGTGGCGCAGGGTGAGGTGCTGGTGATGTTGCAGCCCGATATTGCCGTTGTGGATGGCGATTGGCTGGGCCATTTGCTGGCACTGGCGCAGCGGCCGGAAATCGGCCTGGTTGCGCCACGGCTGTTCAATTCCCGGGGACGGGTGAGGGAATCCGCAAGAATTCTCGGTTTCAACGGCCCGGCTGGCGCGGCATATAGCGATATGGCACTCGATTCTGCCGGCTATATGGGGCGGGCCCATCTGCCGCAAAACGTCAGCGCGGTACGCGGTGGCGTCGTGGCGATACGCCGCGAGCTGTTCTATGCGATGGAGGGTTTCAATGCGGTCGGCTATCCGTCCGACCCGGAGCTTGATCTGGCCTTGCGCCTGGCGCGGCAGGGCTATCGCTCGCTGTGGACGCCGTTTATCAACCTGATTTGCGACGGTATGGCCGCAGGTGACTTTTTGCCGCCTTCCGCGCAGGCCAAGGATGAGCAGCATCGCTTTTACCAGGAATGGTTGACTCAACTCGGCCGCGATCCGGCGTATAACCGCAATCTGCAGCTGGGCGGCGATCCGTTCACCATGCATCCTGATGTGGGCCTGGTATGGGATACCCTGCCGTGGCGGCCGCTGAAGCGGGTGCTGGCGCTGCCGGCCGATCACAACGGCTGCGGCCACTACCGCCTGATCATGCCGCTACGCACGGCAACGCGCAGCGGCAAGCTGTGGGGACGCATCCACCGCCAGCATTTCAGCGTAACCGATCTGGAGCGGCTGGAATTTGACAGCCTGCTGATGCAGCGCCAGACCACCGATGAGCAGCTCGACATTCTGGAGGACTACGCCAAATATGCCCGGCCGCTGCTGATCTATGAGATCGACGATCTGATCACCCATGTGCCGAGCAAGAGCGTGCACAAGGCCGATATCCCGCACGATATTGCCCAGCGGTTTGGCCGTGGTGTGCGTCTGGCCGATCGGTTCATCGTGTCGACCGAGCCCTTGGCCGAAGCGTATCGCGATCTGTGCCCGGATATCCGGGTGGTGAAAAACCGCCTGGAACACGCGGTGTGGGGCGATCTGGTATCGCAGCGCCGTCAGGGGCGCAAGCCGCGGGTTGGATGGGCTGGCGGTATCGGCCATACCGGCGACCTGGAGCTGGTAGTCAGCGTGGTGAAGGAATTGGCGCAGGAGGTGGACTGGGTGTTCTTCGGCATGTGTCCCGATGCAGTGCGGCCTTTCATTGCCGAGCTGCACTATGGCGTGCCGTTCGACCAGTACCCGGCCAAGTTGGCCAGCATGAATCTGGACTTGGCCTTGGCGCCGCTGGAGGTCAATGCTTTCAACGAGGCGAAGTCCAATCTGCGCCTGCTGGAATACGGCATTCTCGGTTGGCCAGTAATCTGTACCGACATCCTGCCCTACCAGGGCGCCTTTCCGGTGACGCGTTTGAAGAACCGCCATGCAGACTGGATCAGGGCAATACGCGAACACCTGTCTGATCATGACGAGCTGGCGCGGCGTGGCGATGCGCTGCGCGCCCATATTCTTGGCCACTGGATGCTGGACGACCATCTGGACGAGTGGGTCGCTGCCTGGACCTGAGCCATGCCCTCGCTTGCTGATTGCAATGCAGCCCTTCCCGCTCGGGAAGGGCTGTTTTGTTTTTGCGATGCAGGTGCTCTGATCTAGGCTCTGTTGACGTTTTGTCGCCGGTCGCGCCGGGTCGAGTTTTGCGGCAAAGCAAGGCGGAACGAGCGCC
>NZ_JAYRLZ010000454.1:0-1649 GCF_041904975.1 Chitinimonas sp.
CATGGGTGCTTGCTCAGGTAAGCATTGGTGTAGCGTGGATCTTCGGTGACTTCGCTGCCCAGCCAGGCAGGCCGGATGTATTCCTCGGCTTCGTCGCTCAGTTCCACTTCGGCCAGTACCAGGCCGGCGTTCTGGCCAAAGAATTCATCCACTTCGAATACATGTGGGCCAATCGGAATGCGATAACGCTTTTTCTCCACCAGCATCGGGCACATGGTGGCCAGCATGGTTTCGGCATCGGCCAGCGGGATCGCATATTCGAATTCATGGCGCGATACGGCGCTGATATTCGATTTGAGGGTCAGCCAGGCGTGTTCGCCCTTGACCCGCACGCGCACGGTGCGCTCCGGTTCCACCGACAGATAGCCCTGCTTCAGCCATTCACCTTCGGCCAGGCCGCGCCAGCTGTCGTTTTGCAGCTGAAAGCGCCGCTCGATTTCTTTTGCCATGCTTATCCTTTCAATTTGCCGGTAGCGGCTCGCAGCGCGCATCGGGCAAAACCACGCTGGCACCGTTGCCATCATGTCGCAGCAGGCAGGCCCCGCCTTGCAGCTGCAAGTGCAAGGACTGTGGCAGGCCACGTGCGCGGCCATCCAGTGGCAGTCCATTTGCCGGATGCAGGGCGCTGGCTTCGATCAGCAAATGATCGCTACGGGTCAGCACATCATCAGCCAGACGAATCGGCGCGCCGCCCAGCAATTGCTGAACGGCGCGCTGCAACTGCTGCCGCACCAATTCATTGGGTTGAACCAAGCGGGCCGGCAGCGCTTGCGCTGCTGCGAGCGCCACGCCGGCACAGGCTGCCAGTGCCATTGTGGCCAGCAGCCCGACCAGCAAGTGCATCAGCGTTGGCCCGGTTTGCCGAGCAGGCGCATGGCGCTGAGCGGCGATGGGGCCAGCAGGCCATTGGCGCCATACAACAGGCCACGGTTGGCGACGCTACGTGCCAGCGAGCTGGCCGAGGAGGTGCATTTGCCGGTGGCGCGATACTGCAGGGCCGCTGCCAGGCGCGCCTCGGCCGGGTCGCCCAGCTGCTGGCTCAGATCATCGACCACATTACAGCCCGGCACATTGTCTGCGGTGCTGCCGGTGCCGCCCGGAATAAAGCCATCGGCATAGTCACCGAAGCCCTGATTGTTGACGCCCTTGAACTGGATGGCGAAATAAGTGGTGCTGCAGTTATCCTGCGCATAAAAGCCATAGGGCTTGCCGCAGGTGGTATCGCCGATCAGCACCACCTCGATGCCGGCGCCGCGCAGACCATTGATGATGGCTTCGCTGGCCGAGCAAGTATTGTGGCCGGACAGGATGAATACTCGCTTGAGGCCCAGCTGCGGCAAGGGGGTGCCCTTGGCGACGCTGAAGCCGACGGCGGTCTTGTAGAACGGGGTCTGGGTTTCCGCTGCCGTCAATCCGAACGGGTTTTTGTCGTTGAACGAGGTCTGCTCGAAGATCTTGCCCTGGGTATTGGCCTCGCCGGCGATCATGAAACCGAGCTCGGCCGCCAGCGCCAGATAGCCGCCGCCGTTGTAGCGCAAATCCAGCACCAGATCGCTGATGCCGGTACCGTTATTGGCCAGCTTCAACTGGTTGATCGCGTCGATCAGGCCTTTTTCGGCGGTGGCGATATGGGAATTGAAAGTCAGGTA
>NZ_JAYRLZ010000172.1:0-797 GCF_041904975.1 Chitinimonas sp.
GATTGGTTGGCAAGGGCGGTTGGATTCTGAGTCTGTTGCTTGTTGGTTCGAGTCTGCTGCGCTACCCGTTGCGCTACGCCCCAGCTGTTCAGGCGCAATAGCAATGTGCTTGGGGTTGACCGATCGGGATCGAACCGATAACCACCGGACTCACAATCCAGGGCTCTACCCATTGAGCTACGGCCAACCCCAAACACACTGGGTTTCGGGTGCATAGGCCACCCGTTCTTGCAAATTGCGTTTCAATGATCTGGTGCCCCTGGAAGGATTCGAACCTTCAAAAACCTGGCTTCTAAGACCAGTAGCTGTGCCAATTTGCATAAGTCACAGGGGCGATGGAACCGGCTGCAGGGGTCGAACCTGCAATATCCTGCTTAGCAGGCAGGCGCTCTACCAACTGAGCCGGCAACAAAAACTGGCGCCGATGAAGGGAATTGAATCCTCCTCGTTCCGCTAGACAGGCGGGTGCACTACCCAGAGTGCGACATCGGCAAAGTGGCTCCCGAGGCAGGATTCGAACCCGCGACATCCTGGTTAACAGCCAGGCGCTCTACCAACTGAGCTACTCGGAAAACATGCTGGTGGTCCTGGCTGGGCTCGAACCAGCGACGGCCCGGTTATGAGCCGGGAGCTCTAACCCGCTGAGCTACAGGACCGGGTAAGTGGCATCCCCCTCAGGATTCGAACCTGAAGCCTTCACGTTCGTAGCGTGATGCTCTTCCAACTGAGCTAGAGGGATGTTGGTTGGTGGTCGGGAAGGGTTGAGCCGAACAACGTGCCCTGAGGGAACAGATTTA
>NZ_JAYRLZ010000172.1:807-9146 GCF_041904975.1 Chitinimonas sp.
CCTGATTGGCATTCCCGATCATTCTGGTGGAGACCGTCGGAATCGAACCGACCGCAGTCTGCTTGCAAAGCAGTCTCGCCCCCTTGGTACATGGGCCCCCGAGCTTTATGAATCTGGTGCATCGAGCAGGAATCGAACCTGCGACGCCCACGCCTTCAACGCGGCGCTCTACCAACTGAGCTATCGATGCATCTGGAGCGGGTCGCGAGAATCGAACTCGCGTATTCAGCTTGGAAGGCTGCTGCCTTAGCCACTCGGCCAGACCCGCGTTTATGGCACACCGTAGGGGTTACGATCCCCTCTGATCAGGTTGAAAGCCTGATGACCTCACCAGAAGTCGAACGGTGCAGTGGTGGACAGGGCAGGATTCGAACCTGCGTACCTTTTGGGAACTGATTTACAGTCAGCTGGCTTTAACCGCTTGCACTACCTGTCCGTACCATACGGATAGGCCCTCATCGGGAAGGCCCATTCGTAAGGGGGGTGGTCGGCCGGATTCGAACCGGCGTCTGCCATGCGGCGCTCTGCCATTGAGCTACGCCCACCCCAACCCGCTCGGCGCCAGCGTTGATGCAGTGAGGTGCATCGCGCTGGGCGCCGAACAAGTTAAAACCTCTCCATTTTCTTAAAGATCGTTGCAGTTCATCTCCGGTCGGAACCGGGAACTGGCCTCGCTAGAGGGCTTTACTGCTGACTCCGCGACTAGAAAAACAAAAAGCCCGGAGTCCTTTTGGGAGCATCCGGGCTTTCGCCGACCGAGTGTTGCTATCGATCTGTCGCTAGGAGAAACCTCCTGCGACCTGTGGGGTTGCCCCCGGATGCATGCCAATCTGGTAACGCTCGCCCATCAATTTGGGGCAGGGTTGATACGAAAAGTGACTGCTTGTATTGCGTGATATGGCGCTCGACTGTGGGCACAGGCCATTCAGCGTGGCGATGCCATTTCCCCATGCCTTGCCCAAACCCTGGCGGTCGACGCGGACGTCGAGCGCGGACGCAGCTTGGGACGCGAGGCGTCTTGCGGCGGCGATCAGGTTGGTCAGTTGGGTATTCACAATCAAACTCCGGTAAATCGTTGGAAGCCCGTTGGTGGGCTCGATGGAATGCAGTATTGCACGAGCTTTTTCGACATTGCAAGCCCCCAAAGCAAAAATATTTGCATTAGATGCGAATATTTCGCCAATAACGCATCATTTGCGCATTGTGCGCGGTGATTTGGGCCTGCGACTGTCGTCGCGAAGGACGAAATCACGACTACATCCACATCGCGGTTCAATACGCTGGCGGTTGTCGAGCGTGGAGCCGCCAATACCAGATAGTTTTCTGCTCCGTGCCAGCTGCACGACATTGATCGATAGCTCGATGGCGCAATCTGCCTCTCGAGACAGCTGCGCCGCATCGGCCCGCAACACATCCAGACGGAGCTTTCTGCCACTCTGGCGATGCCAGGGCTGAAACGGAACAATCATTTTTGTAATATCTACATCATTGTGAAATACTCATCTCACAATGAATGACTCGATCGAACTTATCGCCCTCACCGTTGCGCTGCCCAGCACCACCACCACTGCACGCACCAAGATCTGGCGCGGCCTGAAGGCGGCAGGTGCGGCGGTGCTGCGCGACGGGGTCTATGTACTGCCCGCCAGCCCGGCACATGAAACCACGCTGCTTGGCTTTCAAACCGAGGTTGAAAACGCCGGCGGCGGCGGTGAACTACTGACGCTGCCTGCGCGTGACGAAGCCCAAGCTGAACGATTCCGCGCCTTGTTTGATCGATCTGAAGCGTTTGGCGAGTGGCTGGTCGACTGCCGACAATTGGCAAACGAGCGCACACAAGATCTGCCCACGCTGGAGCGGCGTTTGCGCACCGTGCGCCGGCAGTTCGAGCAGATTGCGGCGATCGACTTCTACCCTGGCGAAGCGCAGGCCCAGGCGCGGCGCGAGCTTGAAGCGCTGGCCAATCACCTTGCCACCTTGTTATCGCCGGGCGAGCCGCGCGCGCTTGTCGGCAGCATTGCCCGGCTGGCGCTGGCCGATTACCAGGGCCGCACCTGGGCCACCCGCGCCCGGCCCTGGGTGGATCGCCTGGCCTCGGCCTGGTTGATCCGCCGCCATATCGACCCCGGCGCTCACATTCTGTGGCTGGCATCACCGGCCGATTGCCCGCCAGCTGCGCTGGGCTTTGATTATGACGGCGCCACCTTCAGCCACGTCGATGGTCGCGTCACCTTCGAGACACTGCTGGCCAGCTTTGGTCTCGACGCGCAGATGCCGTTGGCTCGACTGGGCGCCGTGGTGCATCAGCTCGACGTCGGCGGGGTGCCGGTGGCCGAGGCCGCCGGTGTGGCGGCCATTCTGAATGGCATGCGGCTCAACATTGCCGATGACGATGCCCTGCTGGCCGCCGCATCGACGGTGTTCGATGCCCTGGCCGCGCATTTTGCCGATGCCCCGGCCGACAAGGTCTGAGATGGAAACCACCAGCACATTCGCGCCACGCTATTCGCTCTGGCAGCTGGTGCAATACATGCTGCGACTGGGTGCATTGGGCTTTGGTGGCCCGGTTGCCCTGGCCGGCTATATGCACCGCGATCTGGTCGAGCGCCGTGGCTGGATCAGTGAATCCGACTACAAGGAGGGCCTGGCGCTGGCCCAGCTGGCGCCAGGGCCGATGGCAGCGCAGCTGGCGATCTACCTCGGCTATGTGCATTACCGGGTGATTGGCGCCAGCTTGGCCGGCGTGGCCTTCGTGCTGCCCTCGTTTCTGATGGTGGTGGCACTGGGCTGGGCCTACCGCCAGTTTGGCGGACTGCAGTGGATGCAGGCGGTGTTTTATGGCGTGGGTGCTGCAGTGGTCGGCATTATCGCCATCAGCGCACACAAGCTGGCCAGCAAGAGCGTGGGCAAAGACCCGCTCAAGTGGTCCATCTTCTTGCTGCTGGCGGCAACCACGCTGATTACCGAATCGGAGATCGCCTGGCTGTTTATCGCCGCCGGCGTGGTGAACTGGCTGTGGCGCGCGCCACCGGCCTGGCTGCGTGGCAAGCCGCTGCACGCCATTGCCGCCACGCCGTTTGCCTTGAGCGCCTTGAATGCAGCAGATCTGCCGCTGCTGGGCCAGCTTGGCGTGTTCTTTGCCAAAGCCGGCGCCTTTGTATTCGGCTCCGGGCTGGCCATTGTGCCATTTCTCTATGGCGGGGTAGTCACCGAGCACCACTGGCTTAACGACAAGCAGTTTGTCGATGCCGTGGCGGTGGCAATGATCACGCCGGGGCCGGTGGTGATCACCGTGGGCTTTATCGGCTATCTGATTGCCGGCTTCTGGGGGGCCTGCGTGGCGGCGCTGGCCACTTTCATCCCCTGCTATCTGTTCACCATTCTGCCGGCCCCCTATTTCAAGCGCTACGGCAAGCTGCCGGGGATTGCGGCCTTTGTCGATGGCGTGACCGCCGCAGCGGTCGGCGCCATTACCGGCTCGGTGATCGTGATTGCCAAGCGCTCCATCACCGACCTGCCGACCATCTTGCTGGCGCTTACCACGGTGGCTTTGCTGTGGCGCTTCAAAAAGCTGCAGGAGCCCATCATCGTTGTTGCTGCCGCTTTGATCGGGCTGGCCATTTTTCCTTTGCTGCACCGCTGAACCATTACTCACTCAGGAGACAAGCATGCATAGCATTTCGGTAGCAGAACTCGCCCTGTGGCGCCGCGCCGCCTTTGCACACACCCTGCTCGACGTGCGTCGCGACATCAAGCGCGCGGGCGACGGTGACGAGATCACCGGCGGCAGCTGGCTCAATCCGGCCTTGTGGCTGGATTGGAAAGACACGCTGGCCGACAACGAGCAGCCCATCGTCGTGTACTGCGCCTACGGCCACGAAATCAGCCAGGGCCTGGCCGCCGCGCTGCGCGCCATGGGCCGGGACGCCCGCACGCTGGAAGGCGGCATCGATGCCTGGCGCACTGCCGGGCATGAGGTCGCAGCCATCAGCGCCTAAGGAAGCGCTTAACAAATCGAGTTTTCAACCTGCATCGCCGGTCCCGGGAAACCCGGGACCTTAGCGGCAGAAGGTAAGCTGTTGATTCCTTGCTGCTCTATTCCACCCCCTCCGCCCCCGCCACCGCGGGGGAACCGCGCTGTTGGCGCGTAAGTGGACTTGTTCAACGTTTCCTTAGTCACTGACCGCCGCCAACAGATTTGCCCGCGCACCGGCTTCGAAGCGCTCTCGCAGCTTGGCGCTACCGTACAGCACAGGCCGCGCCAGAAATCGCTGCAGCAGCTCGCGCCGCTTGCGGCGGAACAGGAAAGTCGGCACATGGCGGTACTCGGCGCGTACCTGCCGCTCGTATTCGGCAAAACGCTCGGGTGGTGCGCCGAGAATGGCCAGGTCGATATCAACCAGCAACTGGGCATCCGGCCCCAAGGGCTCGGCCGTATGCCTGGTCGCCATGATCAAGCTGTGCACCCGGTCGGCCAGCTCCAGGTCGGCGCCGGCTATTAGCAGCACCTCCCGTGCCCAGTCTGCACTGCGCAGCTCGTTGTCATGGCGCAATGGCGCATAGATCGCATCGTGAAACCACAGTGCCAGCTCGACTTCTGCGGGGTGCTCGAGCTTGTTCCGCACTTGCTGGATCAGCGCCAGACACTCGGCCAAGTGCTGCTGGGTGTGGTAATGGCGATGGGGTTCGGCATAGCTGGTCATCAGCCGCACAAAGCACTCAGGGTCAGCCTCCAGGCCCAACATCGCCCAGCTTGATTCCCAAACGGCTTTGAAGTCGATCATGTTGGCTCTCTGCACGAGACAGCTTGGCGAACCGGACTGAAATGCCGGCGCAACTGCCCGTCGTAGGAAGCACTGATGATGCGGTCGGCAAGCGGCAACGCATCAGTCACAAAGTTTTCGTGTCTGGCCTCGAATACCAGCTTGCCGCTGGCGCAAAGCCAAACTCGAAGCAGATTATCTTCGCCGCAACTCGCCACATGCTGGGCATCGAGCCGCCTGAGGCGACGAACTGCTGCGCCATGACCCTGGAAACGCCGCATGGCGGTCCACCCTGCCACACCGAAGTGCCAGCAAGTGATACCGCCAGCGTTGTCGCCCGACCAGATGGTATCGCCCACCGCTAGCAGCGCCCTGAGCGGCGTGCTGCCCTCAAGGGTAGCGACGTCGCGCAGCGTCGCACCATCCCACACCTTGATGCTGCCGTCCTCGGATGCACTGGCCCATTGATTCTGGCTCAACGACACGGCTTGCCAGACCCAGCCCTGATGCCCAGCCAGGCTAGCGAGATGTACGCCCTGCTCACTCCAGAGCTTGACCAGTCCATCGGCACCACAGCTAAGCAATTGGCCATCGGGCAAGCGAGTGATATCCAGCACCGCAGCGTCGTGGGCAGCGATTGCCTTCTCGCAATACCCGGTCGCCAAATTCCAGATCCGCAACGACCGGTCACGTGATACCGAGGCCAGTCGTTGCCCAGGCAAGGCCACCAAGCCCAACACCGATTGCTCATGACCGCGAAGTGCTTGCACGGCCATGCCGCTTTCATTCCAGATGCGGATAAGCGCATCACGGCCGCCGCTGGCGTACTGCCCATGCCCCAAGCCTGCGAGCGCCCAGATATAATCGTCATGCCGCGAGCCATGCTTCGACCCAGCCACGTCCTCGCTCGCCCCGACGCGACGATAGATGATGTCGCTGCGCACAAGGTGCTTGATGCCCCCGGACACCTGCTCGCCGGCGTGCCAGATGCTGTGGTCAAACAGGATCAGGCTGCCTGCGCGTGGCCTTACCCGACCGATTTCCCGGGCGACCTTGCCGGTTTCATCGCCGCCAGGGCCGGCGGAATAGAACACCGTATCGCCGCCCGCGAATGCATCCCCATCGGTCAGATAGATCATGAAGGTAAGGCGGGAGCACCGTCCGGCGTCGCGATGATGCACCCCATCCTGATGCAGCTTGAACTGCTGGCCCGCCTGATAGCGACAGAACCGAAAGCGCTCGTTCACCCGCTCAAGCTGCCAATCGCCATCCCGATCCGCCATATGCGCAGGCGCGTAGGGGCGCAGCCTTTCCGTCATTCGTGTCGCGAGTGCGAAATCATCGTGCACTTGCCGATCATTGTCGCGATAGGAGGGTGGATAGTCTGTCGCTGCATTGGCATAGCCCCGTGCCTCGCTGCAAGCGATCAGGCCTGCGCATTCTTCAGCCGACAAAAAGCCGGGAACGACAACGCAGAAGCCAGCGTCGCCAGGCAATGGGTGGAAGGGAGACGGATTGCTCATGGCAGGCCCTTAATTTGGTCGATTAACCAACTTAATTACACCTTATCGCCACACGCCACGACAATGCAAGTAATATTTGGTTATTCAACCAATAAATCGCGACATCCATGCCCAGAAAGCCCAACACCGAAGCCCGCCGTGGCGAAATCGTCCGCGCGCTGCAATCCGTCATGGCGAAACACGGCTATGAAAAGGCCACCATTCAAGCGATCGCCAAGGAGGCCGGGCTAGCCCCGGGCTTGCTGCACTACCACTTCAGCAGCAAGCAGGAGATCCTGGTGTCGCTGGTGACCGCGTTGGCCGACTACGGCCAGCGCCGCTTCGAGCAGATCGCCGGCACAGCGCAATCGCCAATGGAGCGGCTGACTGCCTACATGGAGGCGCGTTTGGGCCTGGGAGATGGCGCGGCACCGGAAGTCGTTGCCGCATGGGTGATGATCGGGGCCGAGGCGGTGCGCCAGGCAGAAGTGAGAGAGGTCTACCAGCGCACCATCGCGACCGAGCTTGAACTGCTGTCTGCCCTGCTGGCCAACTGTCTAAGCGAGCACAAGCGCGCAACCACAGGCGCCCGCGAGCTGGCAGCGGCGTTGCTGGCCATGATGGAGGGTGCTTACCAGCTGGCGAGCGCAACCAATGGCGTCATGCCGGCGGGCTATGCGGCGCAGTCGGCATTGCGCTTCGCCAAACTAAGCCTCGACGCCACTGCGCTCGAAAGCGGCGCGTGAGTTTTTCAGCACATCAAATACAGCTGCGCCCACTCCAATCATTCCATAGAAGGTTCGCCGTATAGCGAGCCTTCGTATCTGCCATCGACATGGTTGCCCTAGCCATGCGAGATCGGGCGCCGCACGGCAGGTTGGGCTGGCACGCACGCAAATTGGTAGTCTTGAACACCGGTACTATGTCCAAAGCAATCCGCAAGCGACATTGCTATAGTCGCCGCTCGGTTTTTCTCTGACTTGCTCCCCCATGACCACCCCTAGCCCCACCTTACTCGAAGGCGCCATGCTGGATGCCTATCTCGATCAGGCCGAAACCTTGCGCGATGACGAGGATTTCCCTGGCGACGATGCGCAGCGCCAAGCTGCGCTGGTCGAGCTGTTTGCACCCTACGCGGTGCAACCGGCCTCGATTGAAGCCTTGCGGCGCTTACACCGGCTGTGGCTGGGCATGGGGCGAGGCGCGGAAATGGTTTCCCTGCTGCGTGATTTCGGCCCGCCCTTGCTGGCCAAGGTGCCGGAGAACGAGCGCTATAGCGCGCGTGTTTCGCTGGCCTTCTGGCAGATCGAGGCCTTGCAGGCAGCCGGTGCCACCGAAGCCGTGGGGCCTGCGCTCGACCATTGCGCTGCGCTGCTGTCCGAGCCGGCCGCCGGCGATCAGTTTGATGATGCCTGGCGCTATCTCGGCGAGTTGGCTGGCGAATCGCGTGCGTTTGCCATGGTGCGCCGCTGCGCCGAGGCACAGCAGGCCATCTGCCTGGCCGATGCCAATCGCGAGGCCTATCGCGCCTGGGATAGCGCGGTGCTGCATGCCCGCATGGCGCGAGCCTGGTCCGATGAAGGGCAGCGCACCCAGGCCTGGGCCGAGGCCAATCTGGCACTGGATCAACTCGACCATGCTGCGCCAGGGCAGGATGTCGATCTGAACGATTATCTGCGCCTGGGTGATGTGCTGATGCAGCCCGCGCCCGATTGCTACAACCGCCTTGAAGCCCGCATCCTGGCCCTTTCGCCGGCCGATGAATCCCTGGCGGTGCGGCGCGATACGGCGGTGCGCCTGGCGCGGCTGGCAGCCTGGTCGAGCTATTACCTGGGCCAGCTGGAACTGGCGCTGGCCCATGGCCGGCGCGGTCGCTTCATGCTCAGCAGCGATAACTACGAAGATCGCTTCAGCTGCGTGATGATGGACTGGTTGCAAGAAGCCGGCCGGGTGGCCGAAGCGGCCGAGCTGGCACTGGAATCAGTCGCCAAGGAGCGCCAGCAGTCGTCCGGCCATGCCTGCCTGCTGGCGCTGCGCCAGGTCGAGGCGCAGGAAGACCTGTCCCGCCTCGATA
>NZ_JAYRLZ010000173.1:0-6187 GCF_041904975.1 Chitinimonas sp.
CGAAAGGGCCGGACAGGATTTCACCCTGGCTCAGGCCCCGGTATAGCGACAGGTATTCCCACTGGATCGAGCTATTGGTCTCGCGGGCCAGCAGCGGCAGGGTATCGCGCACAAAGCGGTCAGGATGCTGGCGCGCCAGCATGCGCAGGATAAAGGCGCGGCGCCACAGGTCCTTATCGCTCTGGTACATCGCCAGCCATTGCTCGAACGGCAGCTGGAAGCGAAACGCCAGGCTGGCATAGCCATACATATAGCGGCGCCACAGGGCACTATCCGCCGTGCGATACAGCTGGCCGAGGAATTCGCGCTCGGCGGCGAGCTGGGCCGGCGGCGCATCTTCACCGACAAAGCCCAGCAACATGGTCGGCAGGATGGCCTGGGTATCATTGCGGCGTGCCTGCGCCAGCAGATTGCTGCGATAGCGCTGGTCCACCGGTACTTCGCCGGCATAGCGGTAGGGTTCGATCAGATTGGGCAGCTCCAGGCGCAGCGCGTCTTTGGCGATCATCTGGTCGTCCGGATTGTCGCTGCGCGATTTGATCAGCTCGTGCGCCCGCGCCGTGCCGATGCTGCGCAGCGCCATGATGGCAAAGTGCCGGCTGAATTGCGTCGGGCTGTTCAGTGTTTTGCCGAGCAGCTCCACCGTGGCATCGGCCTGGCCGGACATCACCAGCGCGTAGACATGCAGCATGGCCAGATCATCGCTGCGCATGCCGGCGGGCAAATCGGCCGGCAAGTCAGCCAGCGCATAGGGTTCGGTAGCGCTGGAGAGAAAATAGATCAGCTTGTCGCGGCTGCTGCCGCCCTGGCCGGCCGGTAGCCGCAGCGCTTGCTGGGCAGCCGCTGCCAGGCTGAAACCCAGCGGTGAGAGCTGTTTGGGTAGTCGTTCGAATTGCAGATCACCGGCGGCCAGGCCATAGGGGCGGCCCAGCAAGGTGGTGTAGAGCAGCTTGGCCTCGAACGACAGCCGGGTGTTGGCGCGCCGGTCATCCGGGTAAGACTGGGCGGCGGCGGCCTTGGGCTGCAGGCCGAGATAGCCGCCCAAGCGGTCGATCAAACCATCGGCACGGGCGCCAAGCACCATGCACAGGGCGATCAAGGCAGGTAGCAGCGGTTTGATGCGGCTTGCCACGCTCATCATTTATTCCCCACATGGACGGTGAGGCGCATCAGCACTTGCACGGGCGCGGCGCTGGCGGCATCGAGGTTGTCCAGCCTTTGCAGGCCGGCATCGTCGAAATAGCGGTTTTCGCTATTGACTACGCCGCGCGCCTCGAACTGGCTGGCCGTCAATTCAAACCGCTGCTTGCATTTGCCGCCGGACTCCTTGTTGCAAGCCTGCACCTGCTCTTGCAGGCATTGCTCGCGTGCCGCCGTAATCCGCGATTTGGCGGCGGTGGCCCGATAGCTGCTCAGCACCTTGTACTGGCTGTAGTCATCGATATTGGCATCCTTGCCATAGCGATCCATCCCGAGCTTGATCAGCCCTTCGATCGCCTGGTCGGCATTGGCGCCGACCGGTAGCAGGGCCTCAAAGCGCATCAGGTGGATATAGGGCTGCTTGCCCGATTTGACATCATCGACATTGCGCGCCGCGCGCAAGTGCTCTTTTTCCACCAGGCTGCCCTTGAGGCCTTGCAGATAGCGCTGGATCGCTGCCTTTTGCCTGTCGAGCTGCGCCGCGACCTCGGTCGGCCGCACGCCTTCGATACTGGAGCCACCGCTGATCACCAGCTGATCGGGAGCGAGGCTGAGCGAGCAGCTCAAGGTGCGATAACTGCCTTGGCTGACATAGGGTGGCGGCGGTTCATCGTGAGCCAGTTGCGGTGCGATATCGAGGCCCAGCAGGGGCAAAAGCAGCAGTGCATTGATCACGTTGGATTCCAGGCAGGTTTGGATTGGCGCGGCACAACTTCACGAGGCCGGCTTGCGAAAGCCGGATTGTCGCTCACCTGTTACGGCCACGGGGCGCGGTAGTGCAAGGCGCCGGTCGCAGGCTGGTAAGTGGTCGACGCACGCGTGTAGCGGCTGCCTTAGCTTTCATCGACATAGCCACGCGCCAGCGCGTCTGCCTGGTCGGCAAAGATGGCCATGGCGGTGCGCATGCGTTTGAAACCCAGCCTCTTGTAGAACGACTCCTTGCCCGGAACGGCGTACAAGATGATCTTCTTGTGGCCGGCAGACAACTCGACCAGCCTGGCAACGATTGCCTTGCCCAGGCCAAGCCCTTGATGGCTGGGCAGTAGCGCGATATCGCAAATGTAGGAGCAATCGATGCCATCAGCCAGCGCACGCCCGGCGCCGACCAGCCGGCCGTCGTCGCGAACAAGGCATTTGAACAGGCTATTGGTGAAGACGGTTTTCAAGGCATCGGGACTTTTGTTTCCAAGCGGCGCGGCTGCATACAGGGCAGACAATTCATTCCAGTCGAGATCATCGATCGAATACGACCAAACAAGGGGCACGGCTTACTCCTGTTCAAGCTGAAAGCTGGGGGGCCTTGCGGGCAAAGGCACTTTGCCGGACAGCTGAGTTTCATGGTTGCGCGACCGGGACGACGGCCATCGTGCCCGGTCTGCCGCCGAGCGTAGCAGTAGCACGCATCCCCAGCAAAATCGCGCTCACAGTATCTCAAAAATGAGATATATTCCCCAAAATGGAAAATTCACTTGATACCCTGATCGCCAAGCGCTTGAAAGCGTTGCGCGCAGAGCGGGCCTGGTCCCTGGATGAACTGGCACAACGCAGCGGCGTCAGCCGCGCCACCCTGTCGCGTCTGGAAAATGCCGAAGTCAGCGCCTCTGCGTCTGTGTTGGGCAAGCTGTGCGTGAGCTACGGCATCACCTTGTCGCGCTTGATGCAGCAGGTGGAATCGCAATTCGAGCCACTGCTTCGTGCGGCGCAACAGGTGGAATGGCTGGACCCGGATACCGGCTTTCGCCGCCGCAGCGTGTCGCCACCCGCCATCGGGCTGGCCGGCGAAGCGATACAGGGCGAATTGCCTGCGGGGGCCACCATCGCCTACGAGGGCTCGCCGCGGCCGGGGCTTGAGCACCATCTGATCATGCTGGCCGGCAGTCTCGAACTGACCGTGGCTGGCAAGACCTATCAACTGGCGGCGGGTGACTGCCTGCGCTACCAGTTGCATGGCCCCAGTCGTTACCAAGCCGGTGCGGCTGGTGCCCTGTATTACCTGTTCCTGGTTTGACTGTTTTCTCCTGCCCGATGAGCCCTGTGATGAATATCCGCATTGATGACCTGCGCGGCGACGCGATCCGCCAGCTATTGCAAGAACACCTTGACGATATGTATGCCACCAGCCCGCCGGAGAGTGTGCATGCCCTGGACCTGGACGCCCTGCGTCATCCGAGCATCACCTTCTGGAGTATCTGGGATGGGGAGGTTCTGGCCGGCTGCATCGCGCTCAAGCGCCTCGATGCCTGCCATGGCGAGATCAAGTCGATGCGCACGCCGCGCCAGCTGCGCCGCCGCGGCGCGGCCAGACTGCTGCTCGATCATCTTATCGGGCAGGCACGCCGGCAAGGCTATACCCGGCTGAGCCTGGAAACCGGCTCGATGGATTTCTTCAAACCGGCACACGCCTTGTATGCCAGCGCCGGATTCACGTTTTGCGGGCCGTTTGGCGACTATGTGGCCGACCCCAATAGCGTATTCATGACGCGCGAACTGCTTGCTGCCTGATCAGCCACAGCCACTGATCGATGCCCTTGCCCGCGTATGCGGGGATTGCCCGGAATGAAAGATGTGCCATCGATCCGGGCATTCAATGTTCCAAGCAGCAGGAGCGGTCACGGTCCGCGTCGGCAGTGCTTGTCGCGGGTATAGCCCGCTCCTGCGATACAAGATCTTCAATTGTCCTGATCAGGACTGCGTTTGGTGATTGATCGGAATTTGCCCAGATATCGCTGCAGCTGCGGCAATACGCGTTGCTTTTGTCTGGCGCGTGCTCGGATGTTTTCGGCAACGTGGCCAGCGTCTTCCAAGGCGAGTGGCAGGCGCGTCTTGGCAAACGCTTCGATCTGGTCTGCATAGCGCTCATCGGTGGCGCTACGAAGCAGGCTGGGGTAGAACACGCCTAGGCGAAACGCGGTCTGCATGTTTGTCAGCTGCTCAAAGCGTTGCATGGCAAATGCCCAGCTACTGTCCATATGCCCGCTTTCCGCAACGGTTCGCAGGATGAAGTCGGTCACAGCGCTGGGAAGCTTCCGGTCCAGCGCCATGTGCATCGAGGTTTGGGCAAGCTTGGGGTCTGATGCTGCAAACATGGCGAATAAATAGTCGTCTTTTGCCTGGGCTGATTCCGCCGTTTGCGACAACTTCCATAGGGTGTGATAGGTGCTTGCGTCGGCACTTCGCCCTGCCAGATGTACGACAGCGCGCGTTACTTCTGGTGACAGCTGGTTTTGCCCCTTTGCGATGCCGGCAAAATACACCTTGGCTTGCCCTAACACGCCCGAGTCGCCGAGGTCGCCCAGAACGGAGATCAACTCCGCCCGGGTCTGGCGCATATTGTTGCTGTCTATCGGCTTACCTTCCCAGCCAAGCTGCGCCAGCTTGCTGGATAAGGTGGCTTGCACGAAGCTGCGCCACGATCCCTGCAGCGGGCTCTCCCCGGTAAAGCGATCGACTGTGCGCAGATTCGCCGCAACTGATGCCCACAGTGCCGGGGCGTCTTCAGTTTGCAATTGCTGCAGCAGATCAAGATAGTTGTCGAGCGCTATGCGGCCACTGCTGGCTAGAGCCCAGGTATCGGACAGCAGCTTTTGTTTGGCACTAACCGGCAATCGGGCAAAGTTTCGGGTCAGCGCTGCTTGTAGTTCGGGCGCATATTGCACACGGAAAAAGCCGATATTGCCCGGATCGATCATCAAGCCTTCGTCGCACCCGGCCTGGACGATGTGCTCGCTCGCTGCCTGCAGCAGCACCTGCATGGATGTGCCGCTGCCGTTGTCTATCTGCAGCGGGATGCGCCAGTGTTGTGCTTTGGCCTTGTTCGCCTCCAGGGTGTAACGCTCCTGGGTCAGTTCAATGTGGCGCTCATTACCTACGCAATACGCGCTGACCTTGATCAAGGGGAAGCCGGCCGTTTCCGTCCAGTCGCGCGCGATCTGGCCAACCGGCTGTCCCGAAACACTCTCCAGCTCCGCCCACATATCTGCGCTGGTGGTGTTGCCAAATTGGTGTTTGGCCATATAGCGGCGCATGCCGGCACGAAACACGTCCTCCCCAAGATAGTGTTCGATCATGCGTAACTAGGTAGCGGTCTTCTCATAGGTGACCGGGTCGAATCCATTGTTTGCTTCCGCTTCATCGTTGACTGCGCGGTGGATCGGATGCGAGGCGTCGGCAGCGTCAAACACCAGCGCTTTCTCGATTACCTTGTGGCTATTGATATAGACCTGCCAGTCGGGGTGCAGATGGTCGGGGGCTTTGCTCTCCATCCAGGTGGCAAAGCCCTCGTTCAGCCATAGATTGTCCCACCAGGCCATGGTGACCAGATTGCCAAACCATTGGTGGGCCGTTTCGTGAGCGATGTACTGGAATACATGCTGGTGTGTGGCCTGGCTGGCAGTTTTCGGGTCGAGCAACAAATGGAAGTCGTTGTAAACAATTGCCCCCCAGTTCTCCATGGCATTGGGAATGCCGCCCGGTACGCCAATGTGATCTAGTTTGGCCAGCGGATAGCGCATGCTGAAGTAGTCGTTGTAGTAATCGAGCAGATCGGCGCCGGCATCCAGTGCAAAGGCGCTTTGCGCCTGCTTGCCCCGGGTAGTGACCACGCCGGTCTCCACCCCATTGTGTTGGCGGCTGATGCGCTCCAGTTCGCCTGCGACCAGCACCAACAGGTAGCTGGCCATTTTGGGCGTGGGGGCAAATTCGATGCGTTGCATCGAACTGGGCAGAGCGGTTTGCCTTACTACCGGCGTATTGGAGTAGGCCGTAAAGCTGCTGGGCAAATCTACCGACACGGTAAAGCTGGCACGAAACGCCGGCTCGTCCCAGCAAGGCAGGAGTCGACGTGCATCGGTGGCTTCCAGCTGTGTGCCGATCAGCTGTTTTTCCTGCTTGCCTTGTCGATAGGTGTCGAAAAACATGCCTTCGGCCTCGCGTTTGATCAGGCCGCGAAAGCGGATCGCCAGGCGATACTTGCCGATAGGCAAGATAC
>NZ_JAYRLZ010000173.1:6197-9061 GCF_041904975.1 Chitinimonas sp.
TTGCTTGGCATCGAGCTTGGGACGCAGTGCCCGACCAGGCAGGCCGGCGCCACTGAGGCTGGCATGGTCAACCTGGATGTCGTGCGCATTGAGCACGATTCGCCGCGTGTCCTGGCGTACCTCGATGTCGATCTGCTCCTCGCCGTGCAGGCGATGGGTGCGTAGATCGGGCAAAAAATGCACAACATAGCTGAGCGGCACCACATCCTTGGGCAACTTGCCCGGCGTGCTTTGAAACGAGAAAGGCGCTTCAGCGCAAGCAGCGGCGGATATCAGGTAAACAGCAGCAGCCATGCCGCATTGCGCGGCAAGGTGCTTCAGTCCCGGGGCAAACACAGTGGGGCGGCGAATCATCGAATAGGGTCTCACGAGCGGGATAAGGGAGGCGCAAGGCGGCGCTCTGGGTCGATCTACCTTGCTTGGGTGGTCGACATGCCGTCACTGTTACGTGTCATGTTGGCAATTGGATGCAGACTGTCGGTATGCCCAGCGAACCGAGCGCAAAGAGAACACATGGCGAAGGCCTAGCCTATCGCTCGGCGGGATGCCGGGCTGAATAAGCTTGTCGCACGAGTCTTGGTGGTTGCGCTTAGGCAGTCGTGGGCCAGGGCGTAGGCCGCGCATGTGAAGGCCTATGGCTGCCGCGCCGGCCGAATTGCAGTGAAGCGGCATCAGCAGTGCGCTGACTAGGCTAGTCGCTCAGCGCCAGCTGGATTGGTGCTCGCCTTGGTAGATGCCCGCACAGAATATGGCGCAGCAGCTCGACTTGCTGCTGGAAATTGGCAAAGAAGCCATCGAGCCCGGCCCGCATGCCCCCGGTCGTTGCGGCGATCAACGCAGGCAGGGCATGCTTGCAGGGACATTCGCGCAGGGAAGCTTGTCTTGGGGAAGCGTTGAACAAATCCACTTACGCGAAAAAGGGCGGCTCCCCCGCGCAACGTGGGGGCGGAAGGGGGAATAGAACAGCCAGTAATCAACAATTACCCTCTGCCGCTTGAGTCCCGATTTTCCCGGAATCGGCGATGCTGGTTGAAAACTCGATTTATTCAGCGCTTCTTTAAGATGATTCGTTCTGAATCAGCTCAAACGAATAGCGGTTTCAATTCCGGCGAAAACATGACCGGATCAAACTCTTTGACCGTATAGCTGGCAAGGGACGCCAGAACCAGTGGATCGAAACTGAAAATACGTTCTACTTCCTCACGGCTTTGGTGTTTGGAGATGATAATGCCGCCAGTTCGAGGAACCTTTCTGCCGCCGAAAAATAACTGCCCCTGGGCGTAGTGGCCTGATAAATATTCCCTGTGTGCGACGATGTATTTGTCAACCATATCAAGGGGGGCAGTGAAGTCCATTTCAATGAGGAACATGGGCAATACTCGCTTGTTTGGAGTGGCGATGTTGGCTAGAATATCGCTTCGATTTCAGAAGCGCAATATGTGATGAAAAATTCCACACCAGGTAGTCAGGTTCGCGGATCGGTATCCGGGCGTCCCAT
This sequence comes from Chitinimonas sp., assembly GCF_041904975.1. Lineage (NCBI taxonomy): Bacteria > Pseudomonadati > Pseudomonadota > Betaproteobacteria > Neisseriales > Chitinibacteraceae > Chitinimonas > Chitinimonas sp. Next base: position 7,696 of record NZ_JAYRLZ010000173.1, read on the forward strand.
CATGGTCATTCTCGACCTTTTGGGGCGTCGCTGGGCAATGCGAATACTGTGGGAGCTCGGTGTTGCTCCCCGCTCATTCCGCGAATTGCAGGCGCAATGCGAGAATGTCTCTTCCAGCGTGCTCAATACCCGATTGGGCGAGCTCAGAGAAGCCTCGCTGATTGATCTTGGCAATGAAGGCTATTGTCTGACTAGCCAGGGCGAAGAGTTAATGCGCGTCATTGCGCCACTTCGTGCATGGGCTGATGCGTGGGCGGCGCAGCGCGACACTTGACTGCGCGCTGAGGCTGCCGACGGCTTGTTTGGCATAGCGGTAGCCGCTTGCGGCGATGCGGGTGGAGGCGGCGTAAGCAAGACAGGGCGATGGCGGGCACGAAATCGTGGCGAGGTTTTCCGTCATTCACCGATGCGCAGCGTGCATTCACCGAATTTTGCCCACCTGCGCGTGGTTGGCCGCTATGGTTGAGGCCATCAATCAACGCTGGAGCCACCATGCATCATCATTGCGAACACTGGATCGACCATCATCCGCGTCGCCGCCTGCGCAAGCATTTGTTCCTTGGCTTGTCGCTGATCGCCATTGGCGTGGCGTTTTTCATGGTGAATGCCGGCCTGATCAGCCAGGCGATGGCCCTGACGCTGTGGCCGGCCTTGATCGCCATCATGGGGTTGGTGCGTATCGTGACTGCCAGCCGTGCTTTCGACGTGGTAGGCGGCGTGGCGCGCATCGCGGTGGCCGGCTGGTTGTATGCCTGCCTTGAGCATATCGGCGGCTGGACCTTTCGCGATAGCTGGCCGGCAGTAATCATCGTGCTGGGGCTGATGTTCATGGCCAAGGGCCTGCTGCGCCCGACGCGCCCGGCTCACCCTCAAGGGAGCAAGTGATGCGCTGTCACCATCCCGATCATTACAAGCATCGCCAACAGCGGCGCATTGTGCTGGGTGCCTTTCTGGTGCTGGGCGGCGTGCTGGCCCTGCTGGGAAATCTGAATATCATCGATGCGGGCAATGTCTGGGGCTTCTGGCCGCTGCTGCTATGCGCGTTCGGCGTATTGCGCCTGATGCAGGCGCGGCATCTGGGCGGCTATGTGGTCGGCGGTGGCTTGCTGCTGTTGGGCGGGGCGCTGACCTTGCAGCATATGGGCATCGTGCACCACATCATGCATTACGTCTGGCCGGCGCTGGTGATCCTGGGCGGGGTGGCCATCATCGCCAAGGGCTTTGCGCCACCGCGCGCGCGCGGCTATGTGTCGGGCAATGGCGAGGACGATATGCACCGCTCGGAGGTCAATATCAGCGCCACCCTCAGTGGCGCTGCGCTGCGCAATGATTCGCCCGAATTCACCGGCGGCGAGCTGTCTGCCGT
>NZ_JAYRLZ010000174.1:0-9013 GCF_041904975.1 Chitinimonas sp.
CGCCCTGAACAAGGTCGCCAGCCGCGACGTCAAGGTGCTGGTGGTTGGCAATCCAGCCAACACCAATGCCTATATCGCCATGAAATCGGCGCCTGATCTGCCGGCAAAGAACTTCACCGCCATGCTGCGCCTCGATCACAATCGCGCCCTCAGCCAGCTGGCCGCCAAGGCCGATGTGGCCGTGGCCGACATCGACAATCTGATCGTCTGGGGCAATCACAGCCCGACCATGTATCCGGACTACCGTTTCGCCACCGTGAACGGCGTATCGCTGAAGGACAAGATCGCTGACGAAGCCTGGAACCGCGAGACTTTCATCCCCAAGGTCGGCAAGCGTGGCGCGGCCATCATCGAAGCGCGCGGCCTGTCGTCGGCAGCTTCCGCCGCCAATGCCGCCATCGACCATATCCGTGACTGGGTGTTGGGCAGCAATGGCAAGTGGGTCACCATGGGCATCCCATCGGATGGCTCCTACGGCATTCCGGAAGGCGTGATGTACGGCGTGCCGGTTACCTGCGCCAACGGCGAATACACCCGCATCGAAGGCCTGGCCATCGATGAATACAGCCGCACCATGATGGACAAGACCCTGGCCGAGCTGGAAGAAGAGCGCGCTGGTGTTGCGCACTTGCTGGCCTGAGAAGGTCAGCCATAAATGAAAAAGCCGGCTTCAGCCGGCTTTTTCATGCCCGTTTGCGCCAGTGCGAACTTTCAATTGTCGCGGCGCATCAATTCAACAACGGTCCAGATCCAGTCCGGCCCCTTTTCCAGGGTATCGCCTATGCGCACCACAAAGGACTTGTCGCGGGCTACCACTTGGTAGAGACGCCCGGCCGAATAATCGGCTGAATGCATCAGCAAGCTGTTCAGCCGCTTCCCTTCAGCAACAAAGGGGATATACAAGGCACTTTTGGGGACGACCAGCCCGACGGTATCCACACCGTCAATCGCCATACTGGTCGAGCGCTCTGGCTCAAGCGACTTCATGCTGACCGCCACCGGCGTGCTGGTCAGAATCTGCACACCCGCATACAGCTGCTCGGCATTGATGCGATTGAGGCGCCGCACCACGGCAATCAGCCAGTTGGCATGTTCGTCATTGCGTATGCCCAACAGCACGCCAAGGCGCACCCAGTCATGGCCATCCACCGGCAAGATCGCACCGAAGCCGCCTTCTGACTGATTTTCGATCACCCACTCATCGTGCTCGATGGTCTTGGCCTTGTTGACATAGGCATGGTTGCGCGCCTGCATTGAAGCCATTTTTTGCTTGGTACGCTCAGTGACATAGCCATACAGCTTCATGTCCATCACTTCATCGTTGTCGGGCGCATGCCGGGCACTGGCGCGCGCCATGGTGCGCTCGTCATCGAAGCGGACCGCCGCGAAGATCGAAACCAAACTCGAAGTAACCTGAACCAGCTTGCTGACACGGGTGCGCTCCTGGCGATGCGCCTGCTGACTGCGCTCGCGCGACCAGAGAATTTCCAGCTGCTTGAGAAAGTCGAGACAAGCGGGCATGCGCGCATCATCGCCAAGCCCGACCCGCACCGGCGATTCACCGGCTTCCAGCCGCTGCATCATTGCCGACATTTCGGCGAGCAAATCGGCAACACCCCAAAACCGCAGCATGTCACCTTCGACCAATTCATGAATCTTCGAAGGCCCAGTCGGCTCGGACAGGTTGACGCAAAACTGGTGAACCGAGTCGCGATATTTCCTCTCGATCTGGATATTGCTGGACCACAGCTGCAACCACCGATCTGCCCAGTCGAACTGACGCAGGTTGAAGTTGCCGTTATTCAGGGTGGCCAGCATCTGGATACGGATAAACTCATCAGCACACGATGTGGACGCAGCGCCCGCCTCGGGATACAACACCAGCGGATCAGCATCGACCGAGCTGACCTCGGCCAGGCGATAGAACTGGTTGGCCACCGACCACAGCGAAGATGGTGGGGTCTGGAAGCGGAAGAAGTGCCACTTCACCTGGATGCCGACATAACGCAGGCTGCGTGCAAGCAGCATCGCCGTGGCAGCCTGAAAGCCAGCCTCCTCGTCGGGCCGGTGGTCCTCCATGCGCACGAAGGGGTGGTAGGCCGCGAGCATGGCCCTGGCCAGCCCGACAATCTCGTCCCACAGCCGCTCTTCGATCGCCTTGCCCGCTCGCGGATTCTGGATGTATTGCTGGCGGACCAACTCGTAAGTTGGCTGTATCAGCTCGTCGACGACAAACAGGGCCTTCAGGGTATCCAGCCCCAGCGTGGTGCGACTCTCGACCGATCGCAATAGCTCGACCACCGCATGCATTTGCCCGGCGATATCTTTTTCCTGCCGCAAATCGCGCATCCATGCAGTGGCAGAACGCGGATCGGCCAGCGGGTCATGCTCGCGCCGCACCATGCCCGACAGAGATTCAAACAGCTTGCGCATGGATCGCACTCACCCTGGCAAAGCAATCGGCTCGAGCAACCAGCGCTCGGCCTCGGCCGCATTGTCGAAAATCTGCACGTCGCTATCGACAAACAGGCGGGCGACCCAAGTCGCCCATGTGGTCCACTGATCCGTAGTCACCACCGCAATCCGGCCAAAATCCGCATGGTGCGCACGGCTGAACTTCAGTTCTTCCCACACCACATCCAGCGTGTAGCCAAGCATGTCGGTCAGATCGAACAGCAGGTTGACCGGCTGACCGTGAAAGCGCAGTTCATACAGCACATTCTCTTCAAATTCCCGGTAGTCGGCGATGGTGAAGTCGCCCGCGACAGCTGCAAGCACACAATGGGATTTATGTTCTATTGCGATCATCTTCCTGCCCCTCCATGAATTGATGGCCCACTCCGCGCAGGGAAACTCCCTTATACCCGACTGCGCATATCCGACTCCAGAACGACGAAAGCCAAGGCCGACGAGCGTTCATCACTCAATGACAAGTGGACATGATGAATATGGCGCTCCGCGAGGAAATTTGCGACCTTCTCGTCAAATTCGAATACCGGCTTGCCCAAGGCATCGTTGCCAACACTGATGGCAGCCAAGGCAACAGGCGGACGAATACCGGTACCCAAGGCTTTGGCAAATGCTTCTTTGGCTGCCCAGCGCTTGGCCAGGTACGGCACCGGGTCTGCAAACTGACTCAATCGCACCAGCTCGCCAGGCGATAACAAGCGCGTTGCGAATCGCGCACCGTGGCGCTCATAGGCCTCGCGGATACGCGCCAATTCGATCAGGTCAGTGCCGATACCGAAAATCATGCTTGCTCATATATGTTGCAAATCACGCAAGAGTTTGCGCGTGTGCAGGCTGGCCTCACCGAGCAGACCATTCAATACGCCGCGCATCAGCCACTTTGCCTGCTGCAGGCATTCGGCATCGGGAAATTCCTGCCTTGCCATTGCCAGCAAGGTCGTACCGGAAACCAAGGTGCCATCAGCAGACGTTACAGCAGGTAGCAAGCCGTGCCCAGGCACAAATCGATAGTGCTGCCGCTCGTCGATCGGGTGCCCTGCTGCATCGCAATCCAGCGCGATACCGTAGCCAGTCTCGGCTAGCAGCGCCAGCTCGAATCGTCGCAACACCGGTTCGACCTGGACCGGCGTGTGGGCCAATGCGCGCACTGCCGCACCATAGGCATCAAACAGCCCGGCGCACTCGTCTTCACGCGCCAACAAGCGCAGCAGCAGCTCATTCAGGTAAAACCCGCAAATCAGCGGCAAGCCTGCCAGCTGCGGCACGCCGCCTTGCCATTCCAACGCATGCAGGGTCTTCAATTCAGCCGCCCCGAACCACGACAGCTGCAATGGCTGAAACGCCATCAGCTGGCCCCGCAGGGCCGATGCCGGCCGCCGCGCGCCGCGCGCCACCATGGCCACCCGTCCATACTGGCGGCTGAACACCTCGGCAATCAGGCTGGTTTCTTTATAGGGGTAGCTGTGCAACAGCCAGGCATCGTTCAAGTCCACTCGGTTGCGACTGCTGGCGAGGCGAGACGCCATGGCGACCTTACTCGTAGCCGAACTGGCGCAGCATGCGGGTATCGTCGGCCCAGCCGCTCTTGACCTTTACCCACACCTCGAGAAATACCTTGCTGTCGAACATTTTTTCCATATCGGTACGGGCTTGCGAGGAAATTTCCTTCAGACGCTCGCCCCCCTTGCCGATCACGATGGCTTTCTGCGCATCGCGATCCACCAGGATTGCCGCATAAATGCGGCGCAAATTGCCTTCCTCTTCGAACTTCTCGATCTCCACCGCCGTGGAGTACGGCAGCTCGTCACCAACCAGACGGAAGATCTTTTCGCGGATCAGCTCAGCTGCCAGAAAGCGCTCGCTACGATCAGTCACCTGATCTTCTTCATACATCGGCTCGCCTTCCGGCAGCAGCGGGCGAATCGCATCGAGCAGCACATCCACCTTTTGTATCTTTTGCGCTGAAATCGGCACGATGGCGTGAAAGGCGAATTCCCTGGACAGCTTGTCGATAAAGGGCAGCAAGTCGCCCTTGTCCTTGACCAGATCAGCCTTGTTGATCACCAGAATCACCGGCTGATCACGCGGCAGCAACTTGAGCACAGCGGCATCGCGCGCATCGAACTTGCCCGCTTCGATGACAAACAATACGGCATCGACATCGGCCAGCGTGGTGGTCACACCACGATTCATCGCCTCGTTCAGCGCACTTTTGAACTTGGTCTGGAAACCGGGCGTGTCCACGAATACATACTGGGCGTCGGCATCGGTGCGAATACCGGTGATGCGATGGCGCGTGGTTTGCGCCTTGCGCGACACAATACTGACCTTTTGCCCGATCAGGCGGTTCAGCAAGGTGGACTTGCCGACGTTGGGACGCCCGACAATGGCAATGAATCCGGTATGAAAGCTCATTTGTGGCCTTTCTTTTCAATGGCCTTTTGAGCCGATGGCAATGCCAGCAAGGCACGCGCTGCTGCTTCCTGCTCAGCGGCACGACGGCTGCTGCCTTCACCCTGTGTGACGATAGCCAAGTCGCTTAGCTCACACTGAACGACAAAGTGCTGGTCATGCGCTTCGCCATGCTGCGCCACAATGGCATAACGGGGAAGTGCCATATGGCGCCCCTGCAGCCATTCCTGCAGACGGGTCTTGTTATCCTTGCCATGGGTTTCCGGGTCGATCGCCGCGATCAGGGGCTCGAACAGCCGCGCAACGGCAGCACTGGCCATCTGGAAATCGGCATCAAGACAAATCGCTGCGAACAAAGCCTCCAGCGTGTCAGCCAGGATAGATGGCCGCTGGTAACCACCGGAACGCGCTTCACCATCACCTAGCCGCAGATAGTCGCCCAAAGCCAGGCCCTGGGCCAATTCAGCCAGTGTTTCCTTTTTGACAAGGCTTGCCCGCAAGCGCGACAGCTCCCCCTCGCTACGCAGGGGAAAGGTATCGAACAACAATCTGGCAACCACGGCATTCAGGATACTGTCGCCGAGAAACTCCAGTCGCTCGTTATGCGGCACACCGAAACTGCGATGGGTCAAGGCCTGGCGTAACAAACCCGCATCGCGAAACACATAACCGAGCTCTCGCTCCAGCTGGGCAGAACTGACAATCACCTTACTTGGCCGCTGCGTGGTTGGCAGAAGTCGAGAACTTGATCAGCAGGCTGATATTGGCGACCAAAGAGACTTCCGTCTGATAGGCCACACTGATCGTGGTACCTGTTTGATCCTGGGTAATTTCCAGGTCATCCGGCTGTACGCTCTTGATATTCTCGATCGTGGCCCGCTTGTAAAACGCCTCGCGAATGTCCGAAGGCGGGGCTCCCGCCTGTTCTTTGGCGATCGCAACCAAGGCCGACTTCACGCCAAAATATTCGGAATACACCGGCAGCAGCTTCAGCGCCAACAACGCCACAAATCCGAGCAAAACAGCGCCCAGAATCACTGCAATCAGACTGACACCACGTTGCTTACGCATATTCACCCCAACTCAGGAAAAGACGGCAATTGAGCCCAACGCCGATTTGATTCAGCAAACCGACTGCATGTGGCCAGCTCATCCATCAATTGATGGACTTGCCGATACGCCCAGGCTCACCCAGATTCATCCAGATAAAGAACGCCTTGCCAGCAAGCAGCCGTTCAGGGACAAAACCCCAGTAGCGGCCATCGTTGCTGTTGTCGCGATTATCGCCCAGCATCAGGTATTGTGCAGCCGGCACCGTACAGGTAAAGCCGGTTTCGTCGTGCTGGCAGGCATCACGATTCGGAAAATCGGTCACACCCATCGGATTCAAGGTAGGCGCACCGGGCACATTCAAGGTTTCATAGCGCTTCACGCCAAGATTTTCCTGCATGCGTATGCTCTGGATCGGCTCACCCACCTTGTCGGCATAGCGATACTCCCCCACTGGCTGGCTATCGATACGCTGGCCGTTAATCGACAGAATCTTGTTGCGATACTCGATCTTGTCGCCCGGCAAACCGATAACCCGCTTGATGAAATTGGTTTTCGGATCAACCGGGAAGCGAAACACCACCACATCGCCTCGTGCCGGCTTACCCACCGGAATCACCGGCTCATTGATAAAGGGCACGCGGATACCATAGGCAAACTTGCTGATCAGGATAAAGTCACCAACCACCAGGCCGGGCCGCATCGAGCTCGACGGAATCTGCATCGGCTCCACCACAAAGGTCTTGCCCACGCCGATGGCGCCCAACACCAGGGCATTGGAAAAGCCGAACGCGGCCCACATCGGCAAGGCACGCTCGTTGCCCTTTGCCTTGTAGCCCCGCAACTTGGCAATACCGGCCAATACGGCTGCCACCATCATGATGACAAAGAACAGGTCGCTGGGATTGGCAAACAGGGAGAGCACGCCCCAGCTACCCACCAGCATCAGGAAATAGCCCCACAGAGCGCTTTCCGGCATTTTTTCAGCATCGTAAATTGCTTCTTGAGTGCTGCGCTGCGCGCGTCCAATCAAGATTGCACCGACGAACAGCGCAGCCACTGCCAGATAGGTCCAGTTCATTTGAGCCTTTTCAGCACGAAGTTGTTTTCAATCCAGGAACATGCATCAGGGCTGCCATTATCGGCGGCAGCCCGGAACACTACTTATCGCTGACCTGCAAGATCGCCAGGAAGGCCTCTTGCGGAATTTCCACATTGCCGACCTGCTTCATGCGCTTCTTGCCGGCCTTTTGTTTTTCCAGCAGCTTTTTCTTGCGCGAAATATCGCCACCATAACACTTGGCCAGCACGTCCTTACGCATCGCCTTCACTGTTTCGCGCGCAATGATATGCGCACCGATGGCTGCCTGAATCGCAATATCGAACATCTGGCGCGGAATCAGCTCGCGCATCTTGCTGACCAGCTCCCGTCCGCGGTAAACACTGGTGGCGCGGTGCACGATCAGGCTCAGCGCATCCACCTTTTCGCTATTCACCAGCACATCGAGCTTGACCAGATCGTCCGAGCGGAATTCCTTGAAGTCGTAATCGAGCGAGGCATAGCCACGGCTGACCGACTTGAGCCGGTCAAAGAAGTCCATCACCACTTCCGCCATCGGCAAATCATAGGTCAGCATCACCTGGCGACCCATGTATTGCATATTGCGTTGGGCGCCGCGTTTTTGGTTGCACAGGGTCATGACCGCGCCGACATAGTCTTGCGGAACCAGGATGGTGGCAGTGATGATCGGCTCGCGGATTTCCTCGATCTTGCTCAATTCCGGCAAGCGCGACGGGTTTTCCACCTCGATGACTTCACCATCCTTCATCAGCACCTGATAAACCACGGTAGGCGCCGTGGTGATCAGGTCCATATCGAATTCGCGCTCAAGACGTTCCTGCACGATTTCCAGATGCAACAGGCCAAGGAAACCACAGCGGAAGCCAAACCCGAGCGCCTGCGACACTTCAGGCTCGAAATGCAGCGAGGCATCGTTGAGCTTCAACTTTTCCAGGCTGTCGCGCAGCGAATCGTAATCATGCGATTCCACCGGATACAGGCCGGCAAACACCTGCGACTTCACTTCCTTGAAGCCAGGCAAAGGCTGCTCCGCTGCGGGCTTCACATGGGTGATGGTGTCACCAACCTTGGCGCTGGCCAGCTCCTTGATGCCGGCGATGACGAAACCGACCTCACCAGCCTTGAGCGCATCGCGTTGCAGGGACTTGGGGGTGAACACACCCACCTGCTCGCACAGATGCTGCGCCTTGGTCGACATGAACAACAGCTTGTCCTTGGGCTTGATCTCGCCATCCACCACGCGGACCAGCATGACCACGCCGACATAGTTGTCGAACCAGGAATCGATGATCAAGGCCTTGAGCGGACCATCCGGATTACCGCGCGGCGAGGGCACCTTGGCGATCACCGCTTCCAGGATATCCTCGATTCCGATGCCATTTTTGGCCGAGGCGCGTACCGCATCGGTGGCCTCGATACCGACGATATCTTCGATCTCCTCGATAACCCGCTCGGGCTCCGCTGCGGGCAGATCGATCTTGTTCAGCACGGCCACCACTTCCACGCCCTGCTCGATGGCGGTGTAGCAATTGGCAACCGTTTGTGCCTCAACCCCTTGCGATGCATCCACTACCAGCAGCGCGCCTTCGCAGGCAGCGAGACTGCGGCTGACTTCATAGCTGAAGTCGACATGGCCCGGGGTGTCGATAAGATTGAGGTTGTAGACCTGTCCATCACGCGCCTTGTAATGCAGGGCGGCGGTCTGCGCCTTGATGGTAATGCCGCGCTCCTTTTCGATGTCCATCGAATCGAGCACCTGCTCACTCATTTCGCGCAGCTCCAGCCCGCCACAAAACTGGATGAATCGATCGGCCAGGGTGGACTTACCGTGGTCGATATGGGCGATGATGGAGAAGTTGCGTATGTGATTCATGAGCTTTGCATAACAAGTAAAGGGCGGATCATGTGTCCAAACCAGGCCTGGCACGGCAAGACCCGAACGACTCGCCAATCAGACAAGAGCACCGGCAAAACCAGCAGTCAGACACAGTATCGATGGCG
>NZ_JAYRLZ010000455.1:0-1611 GCF_041904975.1 Chitinimonas sp.
GGGAGTCATAAAGACCATAAGTGAGGCCGAAGTGGGGTATGCCTTGGCGGGTGCGGGTCGGGTAGGCGAACAGCTGGTCCACTGGCAATTTGCGTGCGGTCTGGGCCATGAATTGCGCAAGGTCGGCACGGTGGGTCTGTGGTGCGACCGATAGCAAGATGGTGAAAGTGCCGGGCGCCTGCCGTGCGAACGCCGCTTCGCTGGCCTTGAGCCGGCTATCGAACAGGCTGTCGGCGTCATTGCCGGGGAGTGCCGATGATGCGGCTGCCGGTGAGGCGGCCGTTGCGGCGACTGGCGTAGCTGCTTCTCGGGCGGGGGCGGCCGGCTTGCCGGCTGCTGGTGTGGCGCTGGCGCCAGGGGCTGGCGGCTCGCGGCTGATCCAGTGACTGGCGGCCAGGCCACTGGCCATGCCGGCAAGAAGCAGTCCAAGCCCCAGGGCCGGGCGTGACCATTGAATGCGCTTGCGCTGGCGGAAATTGCTGTCGGTGATCGCTGCGCGAGCTTCGGCTACATCCACTTGGTGGCGGTTGGCGGCAAACGAGGCAATCAGTGCCTTGTCGGCAAGGATATTGATGCGGCGGGTCAGGCCTTCGGATTCGTCGGCGATCAGGCGGACGGCGCGGGCGGTGAAGATATCCGGACCTTTGTAGCCGGCAGTGCGCAGGCGGAACATCAGGTATTCGCCGATATCGTGCTGGCGCAGCGGCGCCAATTCGAAAGCATGGGTGATGCGCTCGCGCAGCTGCCGCATATTCTGCGCGGCCAGCTTGTCATTCAGTTCCGGTTGCCCGAACAGCACGATCTGCAGCAGCTTGTTGTGGCCATGTTCCAGATTGGACAGCAGGCGGATTTCCTCGAGGCTTTCTTCGGGCATGGCGTGCGCTTCATCGATCAGCACCACCACCTGCCGCCCGGCAGCGTAGCGGGCGACCAGTGCATCTTGCAGGCTGCGTATCAGCACATTGGGCCGGTCGGCCGGCAGATCGAGCTTGAGATCGGCTGCAATGGCCAGCAGGATTTCTTCACGGCTAAGGCTGGGGTTGGCCAGATAAACCGTATCCACCTGCTCGGGCAGGCGCTCCATCAGCACCCGGCACAGCATGGTCTTGCCGGCGCCCACTTCGCCGGTAACCCGCACCAGGCCTTCGCCATGCAGGACTGCATACAGCAGTGCTTCCAGGGTGGCACCACGATTGGCGCCGGCATAGAAGAACTCGGTATGCGGGGTGATGCGAAACGGCGGCTCGTTCAATCCATAGTGTTCGAGGTACATATTCGCTTCCTGCTTTGCCGGGTATGTCGTTATGACTGGTGTCGTACGTCATCGACGGCACGATCATCGGGCCGGGCTGCGGCGCATTGCTGGTGTGGTTTTCTTGCACTGCCTGCGGCGCGTGGACCGAAAGGAAATCGGGAGTACATATCGTCAGTTCCTGTCGCGTTTGCTGTCGAGGCGGCTGTATAGCGTGGTGCGGTTCATGCCGAGCAGGCGGGCGGCCTGGGCCATATTGCCTTCTGCCAGGGTCAGGGCGGCATCGATATAGCGGCGCTCCAGCTCGGCCAGCCACTGGTCAAGATGAAAGTCGCGTGCCTCGCGCAGCTGGCGCATGG
>NZ_JAYRLZ010000175.1:0-8977 GCF_041904975.1 Chitinimonas sp.
TGGGCGAGGGCGGCCAGTTCGCCGACAAATCGCTCGCCCTGTGGCGGCTCGACCAATTACCGGCCAGCTGAAACAGCCCACCCAAACCATTAGCCTCTACGCCCATGTCGCTCGATCAATTGATACGCCAGCAGATTCCTGCCCTGCCCTTTCCTCTGAACGCCTATGCCGAGCTGTTGCGCCTTGAGGTCGGCGAGGTGCGCTATCTGCACTACGGCCTGTTCGCCTCGGCCGACGAGCCGGCGGCCGAGGCGCAGGAGCGCTCGACCCGCCTGCTACTGGAAGCCCTCGGCGAGCAGCCGCAGCGCATTCTCGAAGTGGGCATCGGCCTTGGCACCACCTTGCAGCGCCTCCATGAGCTGGGGCACCAGATTCATGGCCTGACGCCCGATCCGGCACAGATCGTGATTGCCCGCGAACGCTGCCCGGCAGTGACCCTGCATCACAGCCGCTTCGAGGATTTCAGCGAAAGCCTGCGCTTTGACACCATCGTGTTCCAGGAGTCCTGCCAGTACGTGGAAATGAATGCCTTGTGGCGCAAGGCCGCCAGCCTGCTGGAGCCGGGTGGCCGGGTGCTGATCCTAGATGAATTCAGCACCGGCGGGCCTGCGAGTTTGCCAGCGCTGGCACATTTCGGCGAAGCGGCCCTGCGCCATGGTTTTGTTCGCGACAGCCAGCTTGATCTGAGCGAGTCTGCCGCCCACACCCTGCGCTTTCTGCTGGCTGCAGTCGATCGGCACCAGGCCGCCCTGCTGCAATTGCCCGGCGTCACCCCGCAGCACCTGGCCGACTTGCAGGCATCCAATCGTGGCTACCAGGCACGCTATGCCGCCGGCGAATACGCCTACCTGCGCCTGGTTTATCGCAAGGCCTGAGCCGCAGCGTGAAGATCCTGTTCGTTACCCGCGAATCCGGCCTGGACCGGCGCTACGGCCTCGGCCGCAGCACCAGCCACCTGATCGCCCAGCTGCAAGCACTCGGCATCGCGGTGGATTATTTCTGCACCGAGCAGCTCAGCGCACAGCAACAAGCGCAAGCCGAGGTCTGGGCGCGCCGGGCCGGCCGCTTCACCGGTCGCGAACTGCATCCCTTGCTGCACTCGATCACCCGCACCTGGGCTACTGGCCGCGCCGCCATGCGCCATGCGCAGCAACACGGCCACAGCCATGTGCACTGCCACGACGCCCTGCTGACCCGCGCGGCACAGACCGGCGCACACTCCGCGCACCCGGTCGCAATCGGCCTGACCCAGCACGGTTTTCACAGCATGGCGCAAGCCTTGCACCGCCATGTGCTGCCCCTGCCGCGCTGGCTGCGCGCGGCGTTTGACCATATCGAGCGGCGCGCGCTGGCCGATGCCCACTGGATCATCCACCCGGCGCGTCTCGGCCTTGCCAATATCGCCGCCGAGCTGCGCCTTACGCCCGATGCACGCTGGCACGCCATTGGCCACCATATTCCCGCGCCCGCAGCGCTCGATCGGGCGGCAGCCCGCGAGCAACTCGGCTGCACGCCCGGGCGCCGCTATCTGCTGGCGGTGGGTCAGCTGATCCCGCTCAAGCGCTTTGACTGGATCATCCGCGCCCTCGGCCAGAGTGGCGAAGACTGGCAATTGCTGCTGCTTGGCGATGGCGACCCGACCCCATACCGGGCAGCCGCCCGCGCCGCCGGCATCGCGCCGCCGTTGTTTGCCAGCACCGACGACCCGGCACCGTATTACGCCGCAGCCGACGCCTATGTCAGTGCCTCATCGACCGAATCCTATGGCATGGCCAATGTCGAGGCCGTATTGGCCGGCCTGCCCAGCCTGTGCACCGCTGTCGGCGCGGTCAGCGAAGTGGTCGGCGACGCCGCCCTGCTCGCGCGCGACGACTTCGACCATTTCGCCGCCCAGCTCAAGCTTTTGCTCAGCACCGAAGCCCTGCGCGAGCAGCTGTGCGAACGCACCCAGGCCTTTGCCCGGACGCGGCCGACCGCCGCCGCGATTGCCGGGCAGTATTCACGCATTTACCAAGCCGCCCAGCCTTGAGTCCCGCCATGTCTGACCAGCCAAGCCGCACCATGCGCATTGCCCCGCTGCAAACCTCCGACCTCCCTGCCATGCAAAGCCTGTTCCGCCAGGCCTTTGGCGGTGAAATGAGCGAGGCGCTGCATCAGTGGAAATACGCCAACGGCCACGGCATCGGCATGGGGGTGTGGAATGAAGCGGGCGAGCTGATCGCCCACTATGGCGGCTTGGCGCGCAGCGTGCTCGACGCCGGCCAGCGGCGTGAATCGGTGCAGATTGGCGATGTGATGGTCGCCCAGGCCGGGCGTGCCTCGCTCAGCCGCAAGGGCCCGTTCTTTCTGGCCGCCTCGCAGTTCATCGACAGCTATGTCGGCTTCGGCAAACAGTTTATCCACGGCTTTGGCTTTCCCAACCAGCGGGCGATGACCGTGGCCGACCGCCTCGGCCTGTACAAGCCGGTCGGCAAGGTGGTGGAGCTGGAATGGGAAAGCGCCGGCGCCGCCCTGCCCTGGTGGCTGAGCCTGAGCCCGCTCCACGACCCGGCGCAGCACGCTGGCGCCTTGCGCCGGCTGTGGGCCGCCATGGCCGAGGACTTGCGCGCCGATATTGTCGGCATCCGCGATCTGGAGCGGCTGCGCTACCGCTATTTCGAGCATCCGGACCAGCCCTATCACTGCGCGCTGTTGCGCCACCGGCTAGGCGGGCGCGCCATCGGTCTGGTGGTGTTACGCCACCATGGCGAACACAGCGAATGGCTGGATCTGGTCGCCGCCAAACGGCACTGGGCCAGCTGTGCCCTGGCAGCGCGCCAGCTGGCCGCCGCCGCCGGCGCCCGCCACTTGCGCATGTGGGTGAGCGAATCGCACCAGCAGCTCTTCCCCACTCCGCTCGCCAGCCGCGATATCGACGTGATTATTCCCGCCAACAACTGGTCGGACGGGCCTAGCCCGGACGAGCAACGCAATCGCTGGTTCTTGCTTGGCGGCGACACCGACTTTCGCTGATCTGACTGCGCCCCCCAAGCTCAAACCTTGAACCACAGAGGACACAGAGAACACGGAGGGTGCACAGAGAAAACCTTGAAGGATCCAGCCAGACCTGCCGATCGGCTTTGTCTCTGTGCCAGCTCTGTGCACTCTGTGTCCTCTGTGGTTCAAGACTTGTCTTCCTTGGTGCGAGGCACGCCCCGGAACTAATGCGCCCAGCCCCCCTCCTAGACGAGCCTGTTCGCCAGCGCCACTTGCGGCACGAACAAGGTGAAGATCAGCTGTGTTACAATCCGCGACCCTTTTGGGTAAACAATTGAATTAGCAAGAGATTCCTGTCACCACCTTGTGGTGACAATTCATTTGGGCGGCATGTGCAACCAGATGAACAGCCAAACCGACTTCTAAGCCAAAAATCGCTCAATGCAACCGCTACCGCTATTTCGTGCTGCCGCACTCTCCGCCCTGATTTCGATGCTGTTCGCGCCCCGGGCCATAGCGCAGGAACCAGGCCAACCGATGTCGCTGCTGGAAGCGATCCAGAACGCCAAGAAAGGCACGGCAGCCGGCAACCCGCCCGCCAATCCTTTTGCTCCGGCAGCTCCAGCGCCAGCTACGGCGCCGGCACCGGCAAGCCAGCCAGCGAAACCGGAACCTGCCAAGCCTCAGGCCACGCCGACCAATCCGGCCGTCGTAGCACCTGCCGCCACCGCACCGGCCGCTAGCAAGCCACAGCCCGCGCCGGCCAATCCAGCCACGCCAGCGCCGGCCACCGCCAAGCCCGCTGATGCCGGCAAGAGCGACGCCAAGGCCGACCCGAAAAAAGATGGCGCCAGTGCGCCCGCCACGGCAGCAGCGACGCCTGCTGCGGCAACACCGGCCGCCGATGCGCCAGCCGCCACCGCGGCGCCATCCGAAGCACTGCCCCAGGTGCCGATCAAGCCCAGCAATGAAGTCAAGGTCCAGCAGCCCAAGCTCGACAGCGCCAATGGCGTGACCCTGCGCTTTGACAATGCCGATATCTTCGAAGTGGTGCAGACCGTCATGGGCGATATCCTGCACCTCAATTACGTGGTCGACCCCGGCGTCACCGGCAAGGTCAATATCAATGGCCTGAGCCCGGTCAGCGCCGAAGACCTGCTGGGCGTGCTGCAAAGCGTGCTGGCCTTCAACAATGTGTCCATCGTGCGTGAAGGCAATCTGTACAAGGTGGAACGCGACTCCCTGGTGCCGCGCGATGCGGTATCAGGCGCCGCTACCGGCAACAATGGCGCGATGATCCAGATCTTTCAGCCGCGCTATGTGCAGCCATCGGCGGTACTCAATACTCTGAAGAACTTTATCGGCCCACAAGCCGGTATTACCACCGACCCGACCGACCACTACCTGCTGGTGGTGGACCGCGCCGCCAATATGAAGAAGCTGCAGGAAATCCTCGCATCCCTTGATGTGGACTACCTGTCGGCGGTGCAGACCGAAATCGTGCAGATCGAGAACGGCGACGCCACCGAGGTGGCCAAGGAAATGGAAACGCTGTTCAAGACCTCGCAGATGTACAACTGGAAAGGCACCGAGGCCAACAAGGTGTTCTTCATGCCGATCAAGCGCATGAACGCGATCTTGCTGACCGCCGCCACCAAGGACATCCTGGAAACCGCCAAGCGCCGCATCAAGGATGTGGACATTGCGCCGAAGGAAGGCCTGAACGCCCGCATCAATATCTATACGGTGAAAAACAACTCGGCCGACTATCTGGCCGGGCTGATCAGCCAGATTTATGGCGGCGGCGCACCTGCTTCTTCCTCGTCCAACAAGCTCAGCAGCGCCTCGCTGGGCAGTGCCTCTTCGACCAACAACCAGGCCGCCCGAGTAGTCGAAAAGGGCCCGGTCAGCAGCGGCACCACCGCCACCGCCTCGGGCGCCGGCCTGTCGGGCGAAGTGCAGATCATCCCGAACAACAAGAGCAATTCGCTGATCATCAAGGCTGGCCGTCAAGATTATCTGCAGATTCTCAAGCTGCTCGACCAGCTCGATACGGCGCCACGGCAGGTGCTGATTCAGGCGAATATCATTGAAATAAATCTCAGCAAAAACAATGAGATGGGTGTTACCTGGAAGCTCTTGAACGGGAATAACGTTCAATTCAACGGGTCGAAATACGCTACCGCAACCACCATCACGCCGGTCGGGACAACAACCAACCTGGCAGGCGGCTTAGCCTACGGTCTGTACAACGGCGCCAACTTCTTGTCCCAGTTGCAGGCCTATGCAAGCGATGGCGATATCAAAGTACTGTCGTCCCCCCGCGTTCTGGCAAGTGATGGCAAAGAAGCCAAGATTGAGATTGGTGACGATGTTTCCATTAAATCCGGCGAGGTAAGCAGCCCCACGAGCGCCAATCCCAGCGCTGTAACCAGCACCTATGCTTACCGCACTGTCGGCCTGCTGTTGCACGTCAAGCCCAGCATCAATGAGTCCGGCTTGATCAATCTGGAGTTGCAGCAGGAAGTTAGCGACCTGAAGAAGGCAGGGGAAAATGGCGCAGGTCCAACTATCAGCAAGCGCAGTGTTGATACCGAAGTAACGTTGCAAGAGGGAAAGACACTGATCATTGGCGGCCTTATCAAGGACAAGGACAATTTGAACAACAACGGCGTCCCGTATTTGAAGGATGTGCCGGTGCTGGGGTCGCTGTTCCGCTATCAGCAGAAACAAAGCGAGCGCACAGAATTAGTGCTGACCATTACGCCCTACATCGTCCGCACGCCAACCGACGCCGACCGCCTGGCCCAAGACCTTGACCTTGCCCTTGCCGAATTGCGCAAATTCATGGCGCCGAAGCCTGCCAAGGCGGTCACGACTGCCCAGCCCGCCCAGCCGGTCGCTCGTCCGAACTGATCCATGCTGCACCATCTGCCCAAGCTTCATCTGGTCACCCAGCTGACCCGCCGCGAGATCGCCGCCCGCTATCGCGGCTCCTCGCTGGGCTGGCTGTGGACCATCCTGCCGCCCTTATTCACCCTGGCGGTGTACACCTGGGTGTTCAGCGAGGTGTTCAAGGCGCGCTGGGGTTCAGCGCCGGAGGGCGACAAGACCACCTTTGCGCTGAATGTTTTCATCGCCATGCTGTTCCTGAATTTCTTTTCGGAATGCGTGTCGCGTGCGCCCAACCTGATGCTGGCCAATGCCAACTACATCAAGAAGGTGGTGTTCCCGCTGCCGGTATTGCCGGTGGTATCGGTGTTCGTGGCCGGCTTCAACTGGTTGATCGGCCTGGCGATCTGGGTGGCGTGCGAGGCATGGGTGCACCAGCACCTAGCACCGCAACTGCTGCTCTTGCCGCTGCTGTTCATTCCGCTGGCCCTGCTTACCCTTGGCCTGTGCTGGGCGCTGGCGGCGTTTGGCGTGTATCTGCGCGATGTCGGCCCAGTGGTGCAGCTCTTGCTTACCCTGCTCACCTTCCTCAGCCCGGTGTTTTACCAGCTCAGCTCGCTCAAGCCGTGGATGCAGCAAGTGCTGTACTGGAATCCGCTGACCGTGCCGATCGAATTTGCCCGTGGCTGGCTGCTCGGCGGCACCACGCCCGATCTGGCCTATCTGGGCGGATTCTGGCTGCTGTCCCTGGTGGTGGCCTGGCTCGGCTTGCAGGTATTTCGCTTGCTGCGCAAAGGTTTTGCCGACGTGTTGTGAACCCTGTGGCGCCGGCGCAGTCTGTTGCTGGCCCCGACCGATGCTTGCAGCCGGTCGTTTCCATTCACCATCCCTAACAGGAGTTTTGCCATGATGAAAACCTGCCTGATTACCCTGAGTCTGATCGCTGCCGCCGCTCACGCTGCCGACGCACCTGCCACAGATGCCAACAAGCCGGCCAGCACAGCGCCGGCGGCCCCAGCTGCTGTCGCCGAGGCAAACCAGCCTGCGGGCATCTCCCTGCTCGAGGCAATCCAGCGCGCCAAGGCCAATGCCAATGGTCAGCCGGCACCGGTCAATCCGTTTGCCAATGCTGGCACACAAACCACCGCACCGACTGCCGAGCCGCAGTCCGGCCAACCGGCCGCCCAACCGGCCATGACCTTGCAGCAGGCCATTGAATGGGCCCGCCGCAATGCCGCAACCACCAATACGGCGCCTGCCGACGCCACGCCAGCCGCCAAGCCCTGAGTCGCCGTGGCAATGCACCGCACCCAGCACGGATTCACCTTGGTCGAGTTGTTGATCGCCATGGTGCTTGCTGCCACCATCAGCCTGGTGTTGGTGGTGGCCTTCCGGCTGGGCGTGCAGTTCCTTGAGCGCGGTCGTGGCTTTTACGGTGATGTGCAGGAAAATTTCGCCGTGGTCTCCCTGATGCGCCGCACGGTGGCCGCCTTGCCGCAAGCCGCGCTGGTCGGCGACGAACGCCAGCTGCTGGTCGCCGGTAGCAAAAAAGGCATGCGCTGCAGTGAAACCGAACAAGGCTGGACGCTGGAGAGCTTTGCCCCGGCAAAAAACGCGCCGCCTGCCGCTGCCAGCGCCGCACCAGCCGGCCAGCGAGCCGATGGCGACAAGGCGCCGGCCAGCGAGCCGGAAGAAACCACCCTGCTGCTGTCCAATCTGAAGGAATGCGCCTTTTCCTATCTGCTAGCGCAGCAGGACACCCCGAAAGACCCGGCCAAGCCCGGTGGCCCGCAAGCCGCCGGTAGCGCGCCGCAGCCCGGCCCCACACCGGTCAATCCGGCTGTGCCTGGCCCTGGCCAGACGCCGGGCGGCAAGGATGGCGGCGCTGCCCCGCAGGCCAGCCGCTATGCCTGGGAAGAAGCACGCGAGGCGGGCAAGGGTCGCCTTGCTGCAGTGCGCTTTACCTTGGCCAGCCAGCATCTGGCTTTGCCGCCCGTGGTGTTGCGACCCAATGGCTAGACTGGCGCGGCAGCAGGCCGGCTTTATCCTGCTCTATGTTCTGGCGGTGATGGTGGTGCTGAGCGGACTGGCACTGTCGGTTGCCTATCGCGAGCGAGTCGGCGTGCAGCTGGTCCACAATGTGGTGGATACCACTCATGATGAATACACGCTGCGCAGCGCCGTGGCGCTGTGCCGCGCCCAGCTGGCCCTGGCTGCCCAGCTGGAACCCCTGCTCAAGGTGCAGGATGCCAGCGCCAAGGGGGTGGATGTCTGGCAGGCGGGCGATGAGCGCATGGTCACCATTGGCGAAAGCCAGGTGCGCATCCGCCTGACAGCCGGGGCAGTGAGCCCGGATTTCAATCTGTTTGACGAGCAGGAGCTGACACGGCTGTTCGGGGCCATGGGCATCGACGCCGACAAAGCCAAGCTGCATGCCAAGGCAGTACTGGCCGCAAAACCGGCCGACGGTTTTGCCGACCGCGAGGCGCTGCGGCAGATCAGCGACTTGCCGTCCGCCGTGCTGCTGGGTGCCGGCAAAGAGGGCAAAGAGGGCAAGGAAGGTGGCGGACCATCCCTGGTCGAACTGGTGGATGTAGGCAGCAAAAGCAAGCGGATCGATCTGGACAAGACGCCGCTGGAAGTGGTGGCGGCACTGGGCAACCTCAAGCCGGAACAGCTGATCAAGCTGCAGCGCCTGCGCCTGGCGGGGCCGGTCAACAAGGAGCAAGCCCTGCAGACCGTAGGCGCCGAGCTGGGCAAGTTGCTGGAAGGCAGCGAGTCGATGCTTGCCACCCTGAAGATCGAAGGTAGCGACAGCTGGGCCGATGTGCAGCTGCAGCGCAATGGCAATACCTGGAACAGCAGCGCATTCAAACTGCGCCGTGGCCAGCCCGAGCCCAACAAGCAAGAGGAGGATGCCGGCTAAGTCGCCGGCATGGAACGATTGAAACTGGTTCTACTGATCAATAACAACGGGCTGGACGTCGCCCTGTACCAGCGGCGCTGGCAGGGCTGGATGCTCAAGCACGAAGCCAGCCTTACCTGGCCCGAGGCCAGCGCGCAGGCCACGCTGGGCGAGCAGCTCACCGCCACCCTGCGTCCCTTGTTG
>NZ_JAYRLZ010000456.1:0-1604 GCF_041904975.1 Chitinimonas sp.
TGGGATGGCGCGATAGCTGGGCAGCTTGGCTATGGAAGCCACGCCGCTTTGCAGCTTGGTAGACGTCGCCAGTATTGGGCCTTGCAGCCGCCACTGCCGCGCAATGTGATGGAGCGTACCGCAGCTGGTGCGAATCAACGCGCATAGGGCGCCAGTTGCCGGCGTGCGTCTGCGCTGTGATTCCTCCAAGGGTGGCGGCTTGCCCTGCTCGGGCGTGGCGGCTCTGTGCGGTGCCGGGTTGATTTCATCAAAGCCAGTACAGGTGCAGCTGTTAGTCGCGCTACGCGCCATAGCAGGATGGTTGATAGGTTTGATGCGAACAGAGCGGCAATGAATCAATGGCTTAGCGCGTCTGGCGCGATGGTTGGCCAGGTGCGACATGCGGCCCGAGATGAGTGCTCGATCGATCTGGTGCCCCGCTAAGCCGAACAATTAGTGGAAGGGCGGCCAAAATTCGCTGAAAATGCCGGCCCTGAACATATTGCGTCCGCCCGTGGTTCACTGCATCAATGAAAATGATTTGCAATCAATGCGGTTTTTGTCACGTGATGCCTGGCTGGCGCGTTGGCCAATTCACTCTAGCTTTAGGACCAAACTCATGAAAATCTTCGCAACACTGTGCCTCGCGGCATCGTTCAGTGTTTATGCCGCCCACCCGATGGTCAGTGATGACACAGGTACGCAAGGAAGCGGCAAATGGCAGTTCGAGGCCAACACCGATCAAGCGCAATCAAGCCGTGACGGCGTGCGCAACCGCCTTGGCGCCTATAACTCGGCAATGACCTATGGCCTGGCCGAGTCGATCGATGTATCGCTGTCGGTGCCGTACTGGCGTATTCGTCAGGACGGATCGCCATCGCAGTCGGGCGTTGGTGATGTAGGTCTGGCAGCGAAATGGCGCTTTTATGAGCAGGATGGTTTGAGCTTTGCCTTGAAGCCCAGCCTGAGCCTGCCTACCGGCAATAAAGACAAAAACCTCGGCGCCGGTCGCGCCGGTGTGGGTCTTGCTGGTGTTACCACCTACACCAGCGGCAAGCTGACCTGGCTGGGCAACGTCGGCCTGACTTACGCCGACAACAGCACTGGCGCGCGCAAGTCGTTGTGGGCTGTGTCCACCGGCGTGCAATACGCCTTGAACGAGCGCCTGAAGCTGGCATTGGACACCGGCGTGTATCGCAATAGCGATCGCAGCGACAGCACCAATCCCTCGTTTGCACTGGTCGGCCTGATCTATAGCCCGAGCGAGCAGCTGGACCTCGATATCGGCTACAAGCGTGGCCTTAACCATGCCGAGTACGATCGTAGCTTCGGCATCGGTCTGACCACGCGCTGGTAATCCGCGCAAGCCGGCGCCAATCGAAGCGCCGGCCCGCCCGGTGGCTCTGCCGGCTAGCGGGCAACGCGCCAGGTTCGGCGATCGGGCGATTTGCCGGATTGGCCGCAGCGCCGCGTCAAGCGCCAAGATGCAGCGACTGGCGCGCCGGCGTGGCGCCGGTGTCGGCAGCCGTGCGCTGCTTGCCGCTCTTGCCGGCATAGTCGCTGGCCAAGAGCGCGGCGGCGCTGGCTGTGCTATGGCCATCGTTCTCCAGCCATTGCTGCACCAG
>NZ_JAYRLZ010000176.1:0-8960 GCF_041904975.1 Chitinimonas sp.
CCCGGGCCTCGGTGAGCGGCTCAAGCTTTTCCAGCTGGCGCGCTTTTATCGCGCCGCCGGCATGCTGTTGCAGGGCGGTATTCCGCTGGTGATCGCCTTCGAGCGGGTGGCCGAATTGCTGCACCCCGGCCTGCGCGCGCCGCTACTCAAGGCGATTGGCGCGCTGCGCCAGGGCCAGCCGCTGGCCGACACCCTGGCCACCGCCGGCCTGACTACGCCGGTGGCGCTGCGGCTATTGCGGGTGGGCGAGCGCACCGGCCAACTCGGCGAAATGATGGAGCGCACCGCCGCCTTCCACGATGAAGAGCTGAGCCGCTTTATCGATGCCGCCGCCAAGCTGGTGGAACCGATCCTGATGCTGCTGATGGGTGGCTTTATCGGCATGATCGTGCTGCTGATGTATCTGCCGATCTTCGACCTGGCCGGGAGCCTGCAATGAGCACCAGCCCGCCGCTGGACACCCTGGGACGCAAGCTCAGTGCCGAGCAGCTGGCGCGCGCACGCATGACCGCCGAAACCGGCGGTCTCTCGCTGCTTTCGGCCCTGGTGGCCCAGTCCAAGTCCAGCAAGGAGGCGGTGCTGGCCGCGCTGTCGAGCACCCTGCGCATTCCCCTGGTGCCAGCGCAAAAGCTGCCCGACCTGAGCCCGGATTTCTCGCGCCTGCCGTTTGCCGATGCCATGGCGCGCCTGTGCCTGCCGGTGCGGCACAAGGACCGCACCATCGCCATCGTCGCCGACCCCTTGCAAGCCGGCCTGATGCACTGGCTGGAGCACAAGCTCGATGGCGCCTACCAGCTGGCGCTATGCGACGAAGAGCCGCTGCGCGAGCGCCTGAGCGCCCTGGAAGAAGGCCGCCGCGCCATCGATGGCCTGCTGCCGCAAGCCGACGGCCGCAAGCGCGGCGAAGCCATCGAGGTGATCAATCTGGCGCGCATTGCCGAAGAGAGCAGTGCGGCGGTCAAGCTGGTCAATTCCACCCTGTATGACGCCCTGAAAAGTGGCGCCAGCGATATCCATATCGAGAGCGAGCCCAATGGCTTGCGCGTCAAATACCGTATCGACGGCGTGCTGCACCCTGCCAGCACGGTAAATGGCGTGGAACTGGCCGAACAGGCAATTTCGCGGCTGAAGATCATGAGCGAGCTCGATATCGCCGAGCGGCGCGTGCCGCAGGATGGCCGCTTCAAGGCATTCATCCTCGAGCGCGAGGTGGATTTCCGGGTGTCGATCATGCCCAGCATCCACGGTGAAGACGCGGTGCTGCGCGTGCTGGACAAGCAGGCGGTGACCAGCCAGATGGAAGGTCTCACCCTGGAAAGCCTCGGCCTTGACGCCGGCACCCGCGCCACCATTCGCTCCCTGGCCAGCGAGCCCTATGGCATGTTGCTGGTGACCGGCCCGACCGGCTCCGGCAAGACCACCACCCTGTATGCCGCGCTGTCGGAAGTGAATACGCCGGAAGAGAAGCTGATCACCATTGAAGACCCGGTGGAATACCAGCTGCCCGGTGTGTTGCAGATTCCGGTCAACGAGAAAAAAGGCCTGACCTTTGCCCGCGGCCTGCGCTCGGTGCTGCGCCATGACCCGGACCGCATCATGGTCGGTGAAATCCGCGACGGCGAAACCGCGCAGATCGCGGTGCAGGCAGCGCTGACCGGTCACCTGGTGCTATCTACCGTGCACGCCAACAGCGTGTTCGATGTGATCAGCCGCTTTCTGCATATGGAAGTGGACCGCTACAGCCTGGTATCTGCCCTTAACGGCGTGCTCGGCCAGCGCCTGGTGCGACGGGTGTGCCCGCATTGCGCCGAAGCCTACCGCCCGCCGGCCGACCTGTTGATCGCCTCGTGCATCCAGCCGGCCTGGATCAAGCAGTTCCGCTTCCGCATGGGGCGCGGTTGCGCCCAGTGCCGCCAATCCGGCTATCTGGGCCGGATTGCCATTGCCGAAGTGCTACAACTGAACGATGCCCTGCGCGAGTTGATCCTGCGCGAGGCGCCGATGCGTGAAATCAAGGCGGAAGCGCGCAAAGCCGGCTGCCGGCCCTTGCGCGAGATTGCGCTGGCCGCCGTTGCCCGTGGCGACACAACCTTGCAGGAGATCAACCGTGTCACTTTCGTTCGCTAGCAGCCTCGGCGGCGAATTGGTCATGGTCATCGGCGCCGACAGCCTGAGCGTGATCGAGCTGTCGGGCTGGAACAAACAGCGCATTGCCGAATTCCGCCTGCCCCTGAAGGTGCACGAGGGCGTGCCGCAGTTTGACGGCCTGAACGACTGGCTGGCCGCACGCCGCGCCCGCCGCCTCAGCGTGCGCATTTCCAGCAGCTGGATACGCTTTGCGGTCTTGCCCTGGCAGGCCGAGTTGATCGACGACACGCTCAGCCTCGCCCTGGCGCAAGCCCTGTTTGCCGAGCAATACGGCGAAGCCAGCGCCAGCTGGAAAATCGACCTCACGCCATGCCGCCCTGGGGAAGCGCGCATCGCCAGCGCGGTCGACGCACGCTGGTTTGCCGCGCTGGAAGCACTGGCCAAGCACCACACAATGCAGCTGCGCTCGGTGCAGCCCCTGCTTGCCGCCATCTATAACGGCCTCGCAGACAAGGTGCCCGATGAGGCCCTGCTGGCCGTTGTGGAGCCACGCCGCCTGGTGCTGATCCATATCGAAAACGGCCAATGGCGCCAGCTGTATAACCGCGTGCTGCCCGAGCCATGGGAGCGGCGCCTGCCCAGCCTGATCACCCAGGCCAGCGCCAGCCTCAATGCGCTGAGCACCCCGGTATTCATCGCCGCCCCGCTATTCGAGCGCGGCGACCTTGGCCGCCTGTCTGCCACCTGGCTGCGCCTGCCCGCCCGGCGCGGCTTTGACCCCCGTCGCGATCGCGACTGGGCGTTTTGCCAAGGCTGTTGAAATGCGTCCGATCCAGCTTGATTTTGTACGGCCGCGTTTGTCGGTTTCCCTTGGCGGACTCATGCTGCTGGGCCTGGGCCTGGCTGCCGTGGGCGCGGCCAGCTGGCGGCTCAGTGCGCTTGATGCCGAGCGCGAGGCACTGGAAGGCCGGCTTTTGCGCCTGCAGGCACCGGCCGCGCCGGTCAGCGAAGACGACAGCGCGGCCCTGGCCGCTGCCGACAAGCTCAGTGCGCAGATCCGCCGTCCCTGGGTGCAGCTGTTCATGCAGCTGGAACAGATCCAGGCCAAGGGGGTACGCCTCGGGCAGATCCTGCCGCAGGCCGGCGACAAGGCCAGCGTGCAGCTTGGCGGCGAGGCCGATGACGCCGAATCACTGTATGCCTATCTGCGCCAACTGCGCCAGGAAGGCGGCCTGCACGAGGTGTATCTGCTGGAACAGCATTGGGATGGCGAGAAGGAAGTGTTGCGCTTTCAGGTACAGGCGCGCTGGCAGGCCGGCGCCAACCCGGAGGTGGCGCCATGATGATGGTGTGGCTGCGCTATGCATGGGCACGAGCCGGCGCTGCCGGTCGCCTCGGCATCTGGTTGCTGCTTGGCGCCGTGCTGCTGTGGGCCATCAAGCTGCGCAATGCCGAAGCCGAACTGGCAGGTGTGCAAGCCAAATTGGCGCAGGCCAGCCAGACGCAGCAGCAAAGCGGCGCCAGGCCGCGTCGTGTTGCCGATTTCTACAAGCATTTCCCCAAGCTCGCCACCCTGCCCGACCAGTTGGCGGCCCTGGATGCTGCCGCCGAATCGAGCGATCTGGCCATCAATGAATCGCACTACCAGCTGCAGCCGGTGAGCGGCCTGGCGCTGCAGCGCTATCAGGTCGATCTGCCGCTGGAAGGCGACTATCCCTCGCTGCGGCGCTTTCTCAACAAGGTATTGAGCGAGGCGCCCAATGCGGTGCTGGACGAGGTGCGGTTCGAGCGCGACGAGCAAAGCGATGTGGTGACCGCCCGCCTGCGGCTCAGCTATCACTATCAGTCCGAACTGCCGGGGGCCAAGCCATGAAGGGGATCAAGCCTTGGTGGTGGGCAGTATTAGCCGTGGTGATCGGCCTGTCGATCTGGTCGAGCCGCCTGCAGAGCGGCGATGATGCGCTGCTGGCCAGCCCGGCACGGCAAGCCGAAGCGGGCAAGCCGCCCCAGCCCGCCAGCACCGTTGCGGTGGCGACCAATACCACGCAGCCTGCCCAAGCGCCGGCCACGAATAGCAATGACCCCTGGCATAGCGCCCTGCATCGCGAGGTGCCCGAGGCCAATGTGGCCGACCCGTTCCGCTCCAGCAAGCCGGCCGAAGCGGCAGAGCCCGCCCCGGTTGACGGCAGCCCGATCGGCAATAGCGGCATCACCATTGCGCCACCACCCCCGCTGAGTCCGCCGTTTCGCTATCTGGGCAAGCTGGAGCGCAATGGCCGGCTCGATATCTATCTCGATTACCACGGCAGCCCCCTGATTGCCCATATCGGCGACAAGCTCAATGAGGGCTGGCAGCTTGACCAGTTCAATGCCGGCCAACTCAGTTTTACCCATCTCGCCAGCGGCGAGAAACACACGGTAGCCCCACAGCCATGACCACCTTCCGCCCTACCCTGCTCGTCTTGAGCATTGCCTTGCTCGGTGCCTGCGCCAGCCCGGTTCAGCGCAATATCGACTCTGCCCACCAGATGCTGGCGGAAGGCCGCAGTGAAGAGGCGCTGCTGGCACTGGAGCAGCTGGCCAAGTCCGATAGCGGCAATGCCGAAGCCCGCCGCGACTGGCTGCGCCAGCGAGATGCAGTGGTGGAGCGGATGCTGCGTGAAGCCGAGCTGATGCGGGTAAGCCTGCGCTTCAGCGAGGCGCAGGGCCAGCTGGAAACCGTGCTGCGCATCCAGCCCGGCAATCTGCGCGCCAAAGGCTTGCTGCAGCAGATCGAGCGCGATATCGCCCATAACGATCTGGTCGACCAGGCACAAGCGGCGCGCCAAGCCAACAAGCCCGACCAGGCGCGCGCCCTGCTCAAGCAGGTGTTGAGCGAGGCACCGCGCCATGCGCGCGCGCGCAAGCTGCTTAGCGAAATCGACACCAGCCGCAATCGCAGCGATCTGTCGCCGCTATCGCCCGACTCGCCCTTGCTGACGCCTGTGACGGTGGAGTTTCGCAATGCCTCGCTGATGAATATTTTCGATGTATTGAGCCAGAGCACCGGCGTCAACTTTGTGTTCGACCGCGAGGTGAAGCTCGACGGCCAGGCCTCCATCCTCGCCCGCGACACGCCGCTGGGCGATGCGCTCAATGTGCTGCTGGCCAGCCAGAAACTGGCACGCCGCATCCTCAACGACCGCTCGGTACTGATCTACCCGGCCACCCCGGCACGCCAGAAGGATCTGGAAGCGCTCAATGTCAAAACCTTCTACCTGAACAATATCGAGGCGAAGGCGGCTGCCGGCCTCGTCAAGACCATCGTCAAGACCCGCGATATCTATACCGACGACAAGCTCAATATGCTGGTGATGCGCGATACGCCCGAGGCGATTGCGGTAGCCGAGAAGCTGATCGCCGCCCACGATATCGCCGAGCCGGAAGTGATGCTGGAAGTGGAAGTGATGGAGATCGGCCGGGAAAAACTGGCGCAACTCGGTGTGCAGTACCCCGATCAGGTATCCCTGTCCTTGCCAACGGCACCGGATGGCAGCAGCCTGAGCCTGGGCGACTTGCGTTCGCTGGGACGCAATGGCTTGAAGCTGACCACCTCCAGCGTCAGCCTGAACCTGCGCCACAATGACGGCGCCAGCGAAACGCTGGCCAATCCGCGCATCCGGGTGAAGAACCGCGAAAAGGCGAAGATTCATATCGGCGACAAGGTGCCGGTGATCACCACCACCACCAACCCGACTTCCGGCTCGGTGGCCGAGTCGGTCGCCTACCTCGATGTGGGCCTGAAGCTGGATGTGGAGCCGCAGATCTACCAAGACGATGAGGTCGGCATCCGCCTCAACCTGGAAGTGTCGAATATCGTCAAGGAAGTGCCAAGCAAGTCAGGCCTGCTGACCTACCAGATCGGTACCCGCACCACCAGCACCGCCCTGCGCCTGCGCGATGGCGAAACCCAGGTGATGGCCGGCCTGATCAAACAGGAAGATATCGAGTCAGCCTCGCGCCTGCCTGGCCTCGGTCAGCTGCCGGTGCTCGGCAAGCTGTTTTCCAGCGAAAAGCGTCAGCGCGCCAAATCGGAGCTGGTCTTGCTGATCACGCCACGCATCCTGCGCACCCTGGCGATTCCCGATGCCAGCCAGACCGAGTTCCAGAGCGGCACCGAGGAAAATGTCGGCAGCGAACAGTTGCGCCTGCCCAAGCAAGGCAGCCAGGTGAGCATTCCGGCAGCCGGTACCCCGGCCCTGCCGGCACCGGCCATTGATCCGGTCACAGCGCCAGTCAGCACGGCGCCGGTCAGCATCGCCCCTGTCACGCCAGCTACGCCACCCGCCACTGCGCCCGCGCCAAAGCCATGAAACGCCAAGCCGGCTTCACGCTGATCGAACTGCTGGTCACCCTGAGCCTGTTGGCGATTCTGGCCAGCGCCGCGCTGCCGCTGGCCCAGCTGCAAGGCCAGCGCGACCGCGAGCAGGCGCTGCGTGCGGCATTGTGGGAGATCCGTGGCGCCATCGATGCCTACAAGCGCGCCAGCGATGAAGGCCGTATCGCCAAGTCGGTCGGCAATAGCGGCTACCCGCCGCAGTTGCGCGTGCTGGTGGAAGGTGTGCCGGACCAGACCTCGCCCGACCAGAAGCGCATCTATTTTTTGCGCCGCCTGCCGCGCGATCCGTTTTTTCCCGATAGCCGGGTGCCGGCCGAGCAAAGCTGGGGCCTGCGCAGCTATGCTTCGCCGCCCGATGCGCCACGGGCCGGCGATGATGTCTACGATGTATTCAGCCTGAGCCCGGCCATCGGCCTTGATGGGCAACCGTATCGATCATGGTGAAGCGCCTTCGCCGCCTGCGCGGCTTTACCCTCTTGGAACTGATGATTGCCATGGCCATCGTCGCCACCCTGCTCACCCTGGTGGCGCCGCGCTATCTGGCCAGCATCGACCGCGCCAAGGAGGCGGTGCTGCGCGACGATCTGCACACCATGCGCAAGGTGATCGACCAGTTCCAGGCCGATCGCGGCCGCTTTCCGACCTCGCTCGATGAACTGGTTACCCTGCGCTATCTGCGCGAAATTCCGGTCGACCCGCTCACCGAGCGCGCCGATAGCTGGCGCATCACGCCACCGCCGGCCGGCATGGGCGGCAATGTCGCCGATGTCCATAGCGGCGCCAGCGGCCAGGCCAGCGATGGAAGCCCCTATGCGAGCTGGTGAACGCGGCTCGGTCTATCTGTGGCTGATGGGCATCCTGGTGGTGATGGGCCTGCTATTGGGCAAGGCGGTGGAAGTACAGGCGAGCCGGGCGGAGCGCCAGCGCGAAGCGATGGTGCTGACCATCGGCGAGGCCTACCGGCAGGCCATAGGCAGCTATATGCAGGCGCCCGGCAGCAATGGCCAGTATCCGACCCGGCTGGAAGACCTGCTCACTGACAACCGCTTTCCGGTGCCGGTGCATCATCTGCGCCAGGCCTACCCCGACCCGGAAACCGGCGGCGAGTGGGTGTTGATCAAGGAAGGCCAGGCCATTGTCGGCGTGCACAGTGCCAGCACCCGCGCGCCGTTCAAGCGCCAGAATTTTCCGGCGCGCTACAAAGACTTCGAAAGCGCCGCCACCATCGGCGACTGGCAGTTCATTTACACCAGAACTGCGGCCAAATCACCCTGATCGGGATCAACGTCGGCCGCGGCACGCCAGGGCGGAATGGGCCGGAATCGCTCCTGCATGAAGGTGAGAAAACTGCGCTGGCGCAAGGGCATGCCGGTGCGATGCGGCACCAGGGCCACCACATCAGCATCGCGCGCTTCCCATCCCGGCATCAGCCGAAGCAGGCGACCAGCGCGCAGATCATCAGCCACATCCCATTCCGAGCGCAGGATGATGCCCTTGCCCGCCAGGGCCCATTGCTTGATGACATCGCCGTCATTGACGCTCATTGCCTGCGATACCCGCACCGATACATTCTCGCCGGCACGCTCGAAGGACCACAGCCCGGCATCCTCGTCATTCTCCTTCAGCACCAGGCATGGTGCGGTGCGCAGCTGGTCCGGATGCTCGAATGGCGGCTGGCTGGCGAGAAATTGCGGTGCGGCGCACAGAAAACGCCGGTTCGGCGCGATCGGATAGGCCACCCAGTCCGAATCCGGCAATTCACCGATATGCACGACGATATCCACACGTTCGCCACGATTGGCGGAAAAACGATCGCTCAACGTCAGGGAAATATCCAGGGCCGGATGCAGGGCATGAAAGTCGGCCACCATCTTGGCCAGATAGCTGCGGCCGAACCCAAGCGGACCGTGAATGCGCAGCGAGCCGGCAATGCGCCCGCTGCTGCCGCGCGTTTCTTCCATCATGCTGTCGAATTCGCGCAGCAGGGCCTGGCCGCGCACCAGCAATTGCTCGCCTTCTTCGGTCAACTTGATACCGCGTGCGTCGCGGTCCAGCAGACGGACGCCGAGCCGGCTTTCCAGCTGTTTGAGCCGTTGCGACAGTGCTGCCGTACTGAAATCCAGCAGTTTTGCCGCAGCCGAAAAACTGCCGGCTTCGGCAATGGCCACGAAGAAGTGAATCGATTGCAGTTCGCTATAGTCGTTCATTGTGTAAAAGACCCAGGTAGCAGGCGATCCGGCCGTAACCGTTCCGCTTTCGCTTCAATGACTTACAAAGCAAAATATATTATCACACCGTCATACATTTACACAGATCAAGCAGGAATGAAATCAGAATGAAACAGCAGGCGAGGAGCGCCCCGTTTCATTTCATTGAACCATCTGTATCAAGTAGGAAGGTGCAGCGCCCCATAGTCATTGCGCAGGGCACTGTGATCCGACAAGTATTCTACGAATTCGAACTGGATCCCGTCGCGATTCAGAAAATACACGCT